>JAFGOU010000049.1 GCA_016926315.1 Chitinispirillaceae bacterium | reverse complement strand
GCGGCCTCATATTTGTCGGCGTCGATATCGCACAGCGCGTCACCGGCGGGAAACCGGGTTCCGACCCGCTTGATCATGTTCACACGACCGCCCTGGTTGGGCGCGATCAGGACCGCATCGTCACTGCCGCGAAGGTCGGCGGAGTAGCTGCCCCAGGCCTCGAACGGACGTTCCATGATCACGCTGGTAACGACTGAAATCGAAGGGGCGGTATCCGGCCCTTCCGTGTTTTCCGTTTTTCCGGCCGTCTCCTTGCATCCGTCAGACAAGACCATGACGATACACGCCGCAAGACCGGCCAGCGCTGCATTCTGTTTCCGTTTCGCGATCATTTCCCGTCCTCTCGATCTATGGTAATTAGGTCTTTTCCCATTGCGACAAGCAGCGCGGCGCGGCTTCGTATCTGCCGGTAGCGGGCGTTTAAAAGACCGAATTCGGCCTGCTGCAGAAGCTCGTCCACCCGTTGCAGATCGGCAAGCTGCCCGCTCCCCTCCTTGAAATTATCGTATGCAAGGTCGTAGCTCTCCCTTGCCGCGCTATGCATCTCCTGAGTCGCGGCAAGGTTGCTGTCTGCGGCCTGACATTCAAGAAAATCGTCCCTGATTTCGATCTCCACCATTTTCCGCATGGTCGAACCGGCGATATCCAGTTTTTTCGCATCTGACATGAATTGTGCGGCTTTGGCACTGTTCGCAAACCCGTCAAAAAGGGTCCACGAGAGGCCGACGCCGACCATCCAGTTTCCCATGCCGTCGTTGGACATTATCGACGAACCTGATTCATACTTGGACCAGCCTGTCGAACCGAACGCGGCAATGCTTGGCAGGTACATGGCACGAAGGATTTTCGCCCCGCCTTTATTGCTTTCCGCAAGCAGGTGGAGCGCTTTGAGATCACTGCGGCTCTCCACTGCCGAACGAACGGCCTCACGGTGATCGATGATAATGGGATTCGCCACCGAGGAAGGCAAGGCTGTTGTATCAAGGTCCAGCGAGTCGGCGAGCGGCCTGCCCATGACGAGGCTCAGATACCTGCAAGCCCTGACCGCGTTCCTCCGGGCATCGATCAGCCGGGGCCCCTGTAACATGGCGTCCGCACCGGTCATGAGGACCTGCGCCTTTGATCCCGAACCCAGGTCGAAATTTCCTTTGAGGAACTCGTGAAGTTCCTTTTTACGATTGAGGATCCGTTCCGCGACTTCAGCGCCCTTATCAGCCAACAAGGCGGCAAAGTAGGCGTCAATCGCCTGAAGCTGCAACGTCTGCGAATTCCTGTTGTACGAGTTTTTTGCCGACTCGTTGAACATCTCAGCCACCTTGATCGCCGTTCCCACCTTGCCGAACGTATAGAGAGGCTGGGTTACGGAAAGACCGGCGCTGTATACGGTCGAGGTGTGGGGCGTTGAAAACGCTTCCGTCAACGATTCCATGAATCCATAAAACTCTTCCCGGGTCATATAAGGATCGGGAGCTGTCGGCGAAACCCTGAAATCATCCGCGGCCGATGCCGTGGCAATGGTCCGGGAACTGCCGCCGGAGCCGCTTCCTCCGCCGAACGCCGACCCATAGCTCCTTGCACCGGTGGCTGATGCTGAAATAATCGGGTAGACATTCGACCACTTTTCCCGCACCATTTCATCGGCTTTTTTTACCGATTCCCTCATCATCTTCGCCGAATCGCTCTTTGTGCATACCTCCCGGATCACCTGTTCGAGCGTAAGCGTTTCGGCATTGGCTGAAAACAGGTTGCCAAAGCAAAAAGAGAAAAGCAGGAGCAGACAAACCGTTGATCCCCTTACCATACCTTTCCTCATGAGTGCACCTCGGCCGATCCGGTCTTTATAGAACATCCAAGTCCGTTTTCGACAAACTTCAGGAGCTGCCCGATCTCCTGCGTTACGTCTCCCATTTTCCCGGATAGCTGCCACTGGAAAATGATCCCCCTTACCAGTGCGCTGAGGTAATGGGCCAGTTGTATATCATCCACCGGGCTGTCGATCTCTCCGCGCACTCTCGCGCTTTTTATAAGTGCGACCTGCTGCTCCATGATTTTTCTGAATTTCAACGGCAGCTCTGCCACCAGGATCTTGTGCTTGTCCGACATTTTTTCCTTATGGATTTTGCACATGGTTTGAAAATTGGAGATCGAGAGCAGCAAGGAGAAGTTTTCACCGAAAAAGGTGAAAATGGTGGAAAGCATGGTCTCGAGGTTTTTTAAAAAGGAGAGTGAGGGATCGACGCGGGATTCAAGCTGATTATAAAGGTTTTCAAGGTCCCGGATCGCAAGACTCAAAAAAATCTCCTCTTTATCGGTATAATAACTGTATAATGCTGCTTTGGAAAACCCTGCGGCGGTGGCAATATCCTCCAAACGTGCCTCAAAAAACCCGGTCTGAGAGAAAACCGTACGGGCCGCGTCAAGAATCAGGTTGGTTTTGGCATCCCGGATTGCCTGTTCACGAATGACTTTTGGATCCATATATTAATACCTTCGGTTAAAAAAGTGACTTTAGAGTAAATATAATGTATTTGAAGTTATTCTGCAAGGGTACCATATCAGATTATCTTCGTTACAGCGGTTTTGAAGGGTTTTTATGCCATTGTTCCGCCTGAATACCATGTGCGAGGTGCCATCGCGCCGATACTCTGCATTGATAACCTTATGCGGTATCTGGGGAGAGACTATTAGGTCAGGCTGTTGAGTGCTCATCACCTTCTGCCAGAAATCAGGGGTCAGACAGTTGCCCTTGTAAACGCCTCCTTTTGAATGAACCGTTGTTTTCTCCCGAAGGAGCGATCACTGTAAATACCCTCTGCAACACCTGTTTGAAATCGTTTATTAACCGTCTCAGAATAGTCTTCAACTCGTTGTTGACGAGACCCTTCGACAAGCTCAGGGTGACAACAGTCGAGGCTGCAAAAAAGAATGAATCCTATTATGAGACGGTTACTAACATGGTTGGCGACGTTTTTTAACGAAACCGTCAGAGAAAAAGCCTGGTCCTGCCTGGAGTATCATGACGCCCACAGGCGGTTTACATAGCCAAATGCTTTTGCGAACACCTTCGGGACTCAGGATTTTCCCGTCAAACATCATCCTGCAGACATCTCGGCCCTGCGGACCTTGATTACTGGATGTTGGAATTCAGAAAACAAGCCGGTGAAGCAAAGGGCTTAAGCATTTATCCGATCTTACGTTCGTTGCCCTCCGCGATCACCATGTATATTTGATGTTTGTCCGAAAAGTCTTCTTTGTGACGTCATACCGGCTCTGGCAAAGACGGGCCGGAATGACTGCTTAAGGGGGTACTTTCCGGACTCTGCAACAAACAGCCGGTAACCCGACTCTAACCTATCTTTGACCAAACACTGGAACCTGGATATCCTGTGAAAAAAACCAAACGTATTCTCTGGATCGTCGTTGCCCTTGTGGTGGTTTCACTCATTGCCCTGCCGAAGATCCTTGGGAAAAAGGGGCCTGATGGCGCCGCACAGCAACCGCGCGGCCAGACAGCCCTTCAGACGGCGAACGTCACCGCGATTGTTGTAACTCCCCGGCCGTTCCAGC
Source organism: Chitinispirillaceae bacterium (assembly GCA_016926315.1). The sequence goes on along the minus strand of JAFGOU010000049.1, from coordinate 816 downwards.
AGACCCTCACCGTACCCGGATCAATTCTCGCGAACGAGCAGGTGCAGCTCAAGGCCGAGACGAGCGGCCGCATCGTCAAACTCGCGCTGCGCGAGGGCGCCGAGGCGAAAAAGGGTGACCTGCTTGTCAAGATCAATGACGCCGATCTGCAGGCCCAGCTCGAAAAGGCGCAGGCCGCGCTCAAGCTGGCGCAGAACCGTGAGAAGCGGCAAAGGTCCCTCCTCGAAAAAGAGCTCATCAGCCAGGAGGAGCACGACATCGCGCAGGCCGGTTTGACCGCGGGTATTGCCGACATCGACCTGCTCAAGGCGCTTATTGCCAAAACTGAAATCCGGGCGCCGTTCGACGGCCGTGTGGGCCTCAAACTGGTAAGCGAAGGCGCGTTTCTCTCTGTCGGGTCGCCGGTCGCTGATTTCGTAAAGGTGACCCCTTTGAAGATCGAATTTTCCGTTCCTGAACGGTATGCAGGCGCCGTGGCGCTTGGAAACAGCCTCACCTTCACGGTGCATGGATCGAAAACCGCCTATGCCGCGAAAGTGTACGCACGCCAGAGCGCGATCGACGAGGCAACGCGCACGCTTCGCGTGCGCGCCCTGTGCAGCGACGCGGGAAAGAACGTTCTTCCCGGGGCATTTGCCGAAGTCAGGATCTCGCTCGGCAAAAACGACAGGACGATCATGGTGCCTACCCAGGCAATCGTTCCCGATATGAAGGGCCAGAACGTATTCCTGGTAAAAGACGGCAAAAGTGTAAAAAAACCGGTTGAGACCGGCGAGCGAACCGGCCTTGACGTACAAATAATAAAAGGACTCAGCG
>JAFGOU010000506.1 GCA_016926315.1 Chitinispirillaceae bacterium | reverse complement strand
GGCCCTGCCCGTCGCCGCCATAGCCGAGCCGCTCACGGTGGGGGCAGTCTACCGTCTGTCCGCTGGTGGTCAGATTCCCGCAGGTATTGAGCGTTATGTCGTACTCTTTTTTGATGAGTGCGTTGGAGCAATCAAAGGATCCGGTGCGCGTAAGATCATTGGCGATCCGGTAGCCTTTAATGTCGGTCACGGCCGGTCTCGCACTGATCCCGCTGATATTGACATACAGGATTTCGTGATAGTTGAAACGGTTGCAGAAGGTGCCCTCTCCCGAGTTGTCGAAGATATACTCGTCCTGCGCCCCCATTGCAGCCCCGGTGCCGCCGTCAAGGTTGACGGTTATGCGTGCCGAGCTGCCGGGATTGCCTTTGAGTTTTACTTCGATCCATCCGGTGTACACCTCTTTCATTTTTATCTGGCAGCTGCTGCCGCTGCCGGTGACGCTCGCCGCTTCGATAACGGCGCATTTGCGGTTTGGCGGCACCAAATCGGAAGATATGGCGCGGGAAAGCGTATACGCAGTTGCGTTTCCCCATCCGGTCTCATCCAATTCCGCGGTGCTCCACCCTGGAATGTCGTTTTGCGCATCGAGCCGTTCGCCGCCGAAATTGCCAAACTGCCATCCGCCGATATGCGTCAGGCAACTGAGGCGGCATTTCCAGGTATTATCGGTCACGACCCTTGTTATCGCACCGGCAGGACTTTTCATTTCCACCTGGCCGATGAATATCGGCCTTTTGCTGAGATTGAAATTCGGCCAGCCATTATGGACCGGCCAGAGTGACCATCCCGGCGCCAGCCATACGCCGATCGCATTGTTGCCGACCTTAAGGTAGGACGTGATATCATACGTCCGGTACAATACCCGCTTGGCCATATTGCTCACCGAGGGGCTCAGCACCGCAGAGTCATTCATCTTCTGGCCGTTCACCTGCAGTTCATGGAAACCCGCCGAAGCGATATACGCAAATGCATTTTCGGGAATTTCGCTCAGCGAAAAGGTCTTTCTGAACCAGGGACAATTCTGGTCCGTTGCCGAGGCCATGCTGATCCAGCTGCCTTTCCAATCCGAAGCGGTAAGCAGGCCCACCGAGAACCTTGCCGCAGCGCTCCAGCCGGTAGCCGTGCCGTCTTTGTCAAAGGCCCGGACTTTCCAGTAGCAATCCATGCCTGAGGAGAGCGGGGAGCCCGCGTATTCAACGTTGACCGACTGCTCGGAATTCACCGTGCCGCTGTTCCAGAGATCTCCGCTGTTGCCGTTGATAAGGGCGAGGCTGCTCGCGACCAGGATCTGATACGCGGTCTGCTTCTGGCCTCGTGTCGCCGCGTCGTCGTCGAGCTGCCAGCTGAAGCGCGGAATGGTAGTGTCGACGCCCAGCGCAAGAGGCAGGTATTCGCATCGTAGGTTGACCACCGAGACCGCCGCCGGTGCCGATGCAACCAACGTCAGCACGGAAACAACCGCCGCAGGTATCCGCAATCCGTGAAAAAATTTCATACAACCCTCCACTCTCGGAATGTCAGCCGTGTGACATGCGTTGTTCAGAAGCTTCTTTTATTATCAATAGTACCAGCTCGTCTTCAGGTACCATCCCCAGTCATCCGCCTCCACAAGAAATTCGTTCCACTGTTCAAAGGCAAATGCGGCGCACGGCAGCACCAGATGGTCGCGTCCGATCTGGCCCGTGATCGCGAAATGACCGTTCGCAAACGATTTTTTCGCATAGAGCGACCATTTGAGGAATGCCTTTTTCGGTTCGCCGGGTTGTCCCCAGAAGACGACATTATACGGCAGCGGTTGATCGCCTTTATTCATCAGGTTCGATGCGTCGTTCATGTACCGTGCGCCGAACCATTCACATTCAGCGTTGAGCACATCGAGGAGCCTGAACGCCGGAAAATTGAACCCCACGGCAACCGGCATCCTCTCCCACCGGTCATTATAGGACGGCGCGACAAGCTGTTTCTGGTTTGCCTGGGATATTCCGGTGTCAGGATAGTTTGTATAGCCGATGAGATCGGCCTCGGCGTAAAGTTTGAGGTCGTTGGGACCGAACGAGAGACCGAATACAGTGAGCTCCTTTGGCAGCAGCGCCTTGGGATCTATGGCTATCCGCCCCATTACCTTGGTGCCCTTGAAGGTGTAATAGCAGGTGTCAAATAAGGTATCGGTGCCGTTTTCGATGCGCATATTGTCAAGATAGCGGAAGTTCGTTTGAGAGGTCGACGGCGTCGTAATGTCTCCGCCGAAAAAGGGGTAGGTATTCTTGTTGTACACGGAAAAAAGGTGCGCGAAGTCGACGCCCGCGCCTATAGTGACAAAATGAAGGCCCGCCACATCGTAATCAGCGAGGCCTGCCAGCGACCAGTTCATGGTCGGATGGACCGTGGAGCTGATGAGCAGGACATCGAGCTTGAGGCTCTTGAACACATTGGTCTGCCCGTGAAGACCGAGGAGCCGCTGCCAGGGGGCGTCGAACGACATGTCGAACCAGACGGGATAGGTGCCGGTGCGGAACATATAGTCTCCGAAGTTGCGGCACTCAGGATTGTATTTATACCTGAAATAGCCGACCTGGCCGAGGAAGTACGGCATGGCAAGGTCGCCGATGTGATATTGGGCGTACAGATCGCCGATATAGACGCTCTGCCTGGTGTTTTTCGTATACTTCTCGTTGACGAGCAACGGGTAGGAGAAATAGAGTTTGGATCCCAGCGTAAAGGTCATTTTAAGCCGTTCGCGATAGATCGCGTCAAGCCCGCCTTCAATAATGGCGTCTTCATGCCAGAAATGCCGTATGGTGTAATCATCCTGCACATGGCCCCAGTAGCTTCGGTCATCATATTTAAGCGATCCGTTCACGATCTGTCCTGATTGAAAATGGCCGTACACGTGCGGCCGCAGTACGACTTCCTCCTGGAGCTCCTCACCGGCAGCGAGCGGAAGGATAAAACACAGTATAGAGAGTGCACAGGGAACTACGCTTTTCCGGAACATTATCTGCTCCTTTCGTTTTTCAGATATGATGTTTAAAAAATCCTCAATATGCGTCCAAACAGGGCAGGCGGTCGTATAACCGCCTGCCATTCATAGGTGCGTTGCACCATGATTATTGCACGGTAAAACTGCCGCTCATGCTCGGTGTGGCACTCCTGTCGGCCGACGTGCCCACGCGCACGTTATAGGTTCCGGAGAGGACCGTCCACACGCCGTTATGCCCGTTATTGGCGTAATCCGTGCCGCCTGGATTGTACACCTGCATCTCCTCTCTGGCGAGCTCGAAATCCACCGTGGTGCTGGCACCTGCATTCAGAGACACCTTGGTGAATCCCCTCAGGTCCTGCACTCGTACAGGAAGAGAGGGATTGGTATTCGGCATGGAACAATAGAGCTGCACCACCTCTTTGCCCGCCACGCTGCCCGTGTTCGTCACCGTGACCCTGACCCGTACCCTGTCGCCCGCCTTGATCGAGGCCGGATAGACCTGCAGGTTTGAGTACGAGAAGGTCGTGTAGCTCAAGCCGTGCCCGAACCAGAACAGGGGAGTTTCCCCCCTTTTGCACGCCCTGAAATAACCGTGCGCCGTGTCGCTTCGCGGATATTTCAGATTGCCGCCGCTTAACGAGAAATTCGGCAGCTGTGAGGCGTTTGCCGGGAAGGTGACCGCCAGCTTGCCGCTTGGGTTGACGTCGCCGAACAGAACATCGGCTATGCTGTTTCCCTGTTGCTGTCCCGGGTAAAAAGCGATCAGGATTGCCGGGGCGGATGACCATGTGCCCGCGCTCGCGGCGCTGCCGCCGGTAAAGATGACGACCGTTTTGTTCGCGCCGTTCGTCGCATTCAGGGCTGCCTGGACATCGCTCTCTCCATCGACCCCCAGGCTCGGCCGGTCGCTTCCCTCCCGCTCTCCGGTGACGCCCACAAAAACAAGGATGTAATCGGCGCTGTTCAGGTTGGTCGTTATGGTCGATGCGCCGGAGCCCGCACCGGCAAGAAGGTTATTGATGCCTTCTGTAGGATCTATCTGGGCTGACGTCGGCGGAGTAACTTGACTGCTGCCTCCGGGACCAAGACGGCACGTCGACTTATACGGCCCGGTGATGGCGATCGTCTTTCCCGTTTTCGGTATGGGCAGAAGATTTCCCGCATTTTTCGCGAGCACGATTCCGGCAGCTCCTATCTGCCGCACCGTCTGCGCGTGTGCAGCGCTGTTCACGGTCGATTGGTATGCGGTACGGTTGTACCCGGCCGCCATGTCGCCGAGCATCTCATGGGCATAAATGACCCTTCGTGCGTGAACGCTGACGAGGCTGTCACCATAGCCGCTGATGGCGCTGGTGGTGTAGACGCTCCCGCTGGGCATCTGAATGTCGCAGCCCCAGTTCATACCCTCGCCCAGGTTATCGAATTTTGCCCCCCAGTCGGTCATGACAAGGAACTTGTATCCCCACTCCTCGCGCAGCACCGTGCTCAGGAGATACCGGTTCGTACCGCAGTAACTGGCAGTGGGAGTGCTGACGCGGTTATAGCCGTTCATGATGCCCCAGCAACCCTGGTTTGAGGCGATGGCTGGTTTCCAGTTGTAAAGATAGATCTCCCGCATGGAGCGCTCGTCCATGACCGAGCTCATGGTCGTCCGGTTCTCCTCCTTGTTGTTGCAGGCATAGTGCTTAATCGTGGCGATGACCCCCCTGGACTGGAGCCCCCGCACGTCGGCCGCCTGCATGCGTCCGCAGAGATACGGGTCCTCGCCGTAGTACTCCGACGCCCTGCCGCCCTGAGGGTGATACACGAGGTCGTCGGCCGGTCCGAGAGAGCAGTTCCTGCCGAGCCCCCTGAACTCCTCGCCCTTTGCCTGTCCCTGCAGATACGCCATGGCAGTGTCCCAGGTATTGCACAGGCCTGCGCAGGTCGCAAAACAGGTGGCGTTGCCGTTGCCCCGCACCCCGTGGGGCCCGTCGGCCATGTAGATCATTGGAACGCTGCCAGCGCCGTTGCTCTCCATGTAGCCGTTGGGCGTCATCAGCGTCGCTTCCTGGGTTTTTGACAGCGTGTTGATGAGATTGTCGTAGTGAGTTTTCGCACTTGAGGGATTGGCGTTCGCCGTCAGGTGGGCGATATAGGACACCCCCGGCACGGCGTTCGACGCCTGGAAAAATATCGTATACGTCCTGGCCACGGCGGGCGTGTTGGTATTGACAAAGATGCTTCCCACATCACCGCTCACCTCGCTCAGCGTGAGATTGTCTCCTCCGGCCGCGGGCCTGATGGTCACGCTGACGAATACGGAATCGTTCGCCGCCATTGGAGCGAGTGAATACTGTATCATGCCGCTGTACGTCATGCCCATTGCCGTGTTGGGAGCGTGCAGCGACTGGTTGTCTATCGTTACCGTTGTCAGATCGGCGCTGGCCGTTGCCGCGGCTGCCATTATTGCTAGGAAATACACACGTATGTTCATGGATGGCCTCCGCTAGTTGATGATGGCTATAGGTTGTTTGTTCTCCAGCGTACCGCACCGCAGCAATGCGACGTATACTCCCGGGGCCACGCGGTCAGCGCCGATGTCCCAGTGTATTGCGGCGCTTCCTGACCGCAGCCGGAAATCTTTTACAAGCGCACCGGAAACCCCGTATATCCTGAGCGTTGCGTTTTTGACACCCGTGGGCAGGGCATAGGATATCTTCACGATCCCCCCTGCGGCATCAGGTTTGCACGCCAATGACAAAGTGACTGATTGGTCCGGTCCGGGACGTTTCACCGACGTGGCCGGCCACTGGAACTGGTTGCTGTCCATCTGCCAGGTCACGGAACCGACCGTGAGCGGCAGCGCCAACAGTACTGCTGCGAGAACCAACAGTGGTTTTTTCATACCATTCCTCTCCTTGTTTTTTTAATGGTGATTTTAATTGTTGGATACTCTTTTGTCCGGCCGCACGTACCGGATCCCTCCCCAGGTTATTGCCCCCTTCCTCCTTTCATATTGCAACAAACTCTTTATCGCGTTTTCTTTTTATTACAACCAACCGGGCGTCATGCGCCTGCTGGTTCTAGATGTTGACACATTGAGCACGGCCGGTTAAAGCATTATTCACTTCACCTCACAACTATTGTAGTCTTTGCTAACTGCATATTTTCCGACGAAATGACGGTTGCCGTTTTGCCATTGGACGATATACGATCCCGGCGCAAGGTCGCGTGCCCGATTGGAGAATTCCGTAGCCGTAATGGATTTCAGGAATTTTCCCCGCAAGTCAAATACGCCCACGTTGCCGGCCATGGCGACAATGGAAAAATGGCCGGCAGTGTACTCCCGGACAGCAGTATTCCCTACGTCCGCAAATCCCCTCGCGCACGCCATCTGGGCGAAATTCCAGAAGCTCGGTCTCCACACATTTCTGTCGTGTCCCGCTCCCTCGACGAGAAAGGTAAATATGATGCTACTGGAAATACCAACATTTTGACAATAACCCTTTACCGTATTATTATTTTGCACGCCAAAGGCATCCCCGGATCCTGTTCCCGCGGTAAACAGTATTAATTTCAAATTCGCCTTGGCCTTTGTCCCGCCGTCC
>JAFGOU010000048.1 GCA_016926315.1 Chitinispirillaceae bacterium | reverse complement strand
GCGATGCGGCTCTGGTTCAATCCGCTGACCATGGCCTCCGCGGGCGTCACGGCGCTGGACATCAAGAATGCGCTCGATCGCGAAAACATCGAGCTTCCTTCGGGTCGCATCGAGGGCGGCAAGACCGAACTTTCGATCAGGACCATGAGCAGTCTGCGCACCGAACAGGATTTCAACGATCTCATCATCAAACGGGACGCCGGAAGGATCGTACGATTGCGCGACATCGGCCGCGCCGAGCTCGGGCCGGAAAACGAGCGCACCAACCTGAAGCGCGACGGCGTGCCCATGGTCAACGCCGCAATCATTCCGCAGCCCGGAGCCAATCATATCGACATTGCCGACCATTTTTACAAACGGTACGAGTCCCTTAAAAAGGAGCTGCCGCCGGACATCTCCACGGAGGTGCTCTCCGACCTGTCGAAGCATATCCGCGCCTCCATTTTTGAGGTCGTGGAAACCATTGCCGTGGCGTTCCTGCTGGTCATGCTGGTCATTTTTTCGTTTCTGCGGACTTGGCGCGCAACGCTCATTCCCATGATGGCCATCCCGATTTCGCTCATCGGCGCGTTTTTCATCATGTACCTGAACGGTTTTTCCATAAACATTCTCACGCTGCTCGCCATTGTTCTCGCCACCGGGCTGGTGGTCGACGACGCCATCGTGGTGCTCGAAAACATTTACGTCAAGATCGAAAAAGGTATTCCGCCCATGGAGGCCGGGCACAAGGGGGTGTCGGAGATATTTTTTGCGGTCATCGCCACCACGCTGGCGATCGTGGCCGTACTGCTGCCCGTGATCTTCCTGCAGGGCCTGACCGGCCGGCTGTTCCGCGAGTTCGGCATTGTTCTTGCAGGGGCGATCGCGCTTTCATCGTTTGTTTCGCTTACGCTTACACCGGTGCTGTGCACCCGCATTCTCAGGAGAAAGCCGCCTGACGCCAGGACGCTTTACAGCCGGACCGAGCCGTTCTTTCAGGGGATGATCGCGGCCTACCGCCGCTCTCTCGAAGCGGTCATGAAGCACTGCTGGATCGGATTTCCCCTTATGCTCGCCGCAGCCGGGATCATTGCGCTCTTTTATCCCCAGCTCAAATCGGAGCTTGCGCCCATGGAGGATCGGAGCCGTCTTACCATTTCTGCCACGGCACCCGAAGGAACCTCCTTTGACCGGATGAACGATTACATGGACCTGCTATACGACCGGACCCGGGAGCTGATTCCCGAGCATACGAACATCATCCAGATGGTTCCCGGGTCGCCCGGCGGCAGCGGCGGCATTGTCAATACCGGTTCCATACGGCTGTTTCTCGTGGAGCCGTCGCACCGCAAACGTTCGCAACAGCAGATCGCCACCCTGCTTTCGCGCGAATTCCGGACGTTTACTGGCGCTCGGGTGGTGGTAAACCAGGAGCAGACCATTGCTACCGGCCCTGGCAGGGGTTCCATGCCGGTCCAGTTCGTTTTGCAGGCGACCGATCTCGAACACCTGCGCGAGAAGCTGCCGCCGTTTCTCGAAGAGGCGTCGCACAGCCCGCTGTTTTCGGCGGTTGACGTGAACATGAAGTTCAACAAGCCGGAGTTGCGCGTGTCTATCGACCGCGACAAGGCGCACGGGCTGCAGGTATCGGCTCTTGACGTTGCGCAGGCGCTCCAGCTTTCGCTTTCGGCCAGCCGGTACGGTTATTTTCTCCGCGAAAACAACAAGCAGTACGAGATCATCGGCCAGTACGACCGCATGAACCGCGACAAGCCGTCGGACATCATGTCGTCGTTCGTCACGAACCGCAGCGGCGAGCTCGTGCGGCTCGACAATCTGGTGACCATGGAGGAGACCAGCACGCCGCCGCAGATTTTCCGGTTCAACCGGTTCGTGAGCGCGACCGTGATGGCCAATCCCGCGCCCGGCCGCACGCTCGGCGAGGGCATTCGGGAGATGGAGCAGATCGGGAAAAAAGTGCTCGACGAGACCTTTTCCACCACGCTCTCCGGCCCGAGCCGCGATTTTGCCGAAAGTTCGTCGAGCGTGCTGTTTGCGTTCGTACTCGCCCTCATATTCGTGTACCTGGTGCTCGCCGCCCAGTTCGAGAGTTTCCGCAGCCCGCTCATCGTCATGACCACCGTGCCGCTTGCCCTTGCCGGCGCACTTCTTGCACTCTGGTACTTCGGCCAGACACTCAACATTTTCAGCCAGATCGGCATGATCATGCTGGTGGGACTTGTCACGAAAAACGGCATTCTGATCGTCGAGTTCGCGAACCAGCGCCGATCGGCCGGTATGCCATTACACGAGGCGATCGTGGACGCCGCGGCCTCGCGTCTGCGCCCCATTCTCATGACCAGCCTTACCGTTGTCCTGGGTGTGCTCCCCATTGCGCTTGCCATCGGCGCCAGCGCGCAGAGCCGTGTCTCCATGGGTATCGTTATCATCGGCGGTATCCTTTTTTCGCTGCTGCTCTCGCTCTACGTAATCCCTGCGGTATACTGCACCATCAGCTCACGACGCGTAAAAAGCTGAGCCTGCAGGGTAGTTCCCTCTCCCGGATGCGCCGACAGCAATCACCCTTCTCCCGCATGACGAAAAAACGATCAGCCGAGGTCCATAGGAGATATATCCTTGCAGACATTGTCATCAGCTACCGAAAAAAAACCATCCATTCCCCGATATGCTGTCCGGTTTTATCGGACTTAATGCGAAGGAGACTGGCTCCCCTGCCTGGATGAATCCCGTTTTGGGAACAGTAATCGTTAAGACGGAGGCCGGTGCGTAGAGGAATCCGGCATAATGAACGGCCGGAGAGGGTGTAGAGGGTGGCTGAAAGGTTTTCTTTGCCGGCTGACTGGAGTTTGATTTTTCCATCGGATGAGACAATGACCGGTTGTCGTAAGATTTTTTTTGATACGTTCGCGGGGATGACGGGAGCGGAGAATGTCTGGTATTTGAAGTAGCGGGTGACGCTGGAGGGCTCTGTATCCCAGTAATCCATTGTCGAATCGATGCGGACAATGACGTTTTCAGACCCATCATAGGTATAGGAGTGGAAAGCAAAGCTGCCGCTGTCGATGGAGGTCCAGGTACCGGAAAAGGAATCCCACTCCTGCATTCTTGAGGAGGTCAGGTGATTATGATCATTGTAGGTGAGCAGGTATTTTTGTTTTTGGTAAGGTTGCCAGATACGATTAATGTATTCCAGGATATCGCGGTTGTACTCAATAACCTCGCCTTGAACATCATAGAAGTAGGAGTATCGGTACTGACGCCAGGAGGAACCAGATCGATCATCCTGGATCGCCAACGTCACGTTTGTATTCGAAATGGTCAACGTGTCGATTTCTTTGATAATCCAGCTGCTGCTTATGGTATCCCATTCATAACGCAGATAGATTCTCGTTCCGCTGCTGTCGTCTATTATCGAGTCTTTTTCGCCATAACGCCACCCGATAACATCGTCGTACTTTTCCATGCTGTAGCCCGACGTTGGACAAAGCGAGGAGGAGAAATCCATATAGCGTCTTACGCCTTGCCCTATGGCCATCTGGTCAAAGGTAGCAGGAGCCCAGTTTCTATCTAATGGCACAGTAAATATCCAACGTAATTCAGCGACAATACCATCATCTTGCTTTAAGCTGACACGTAAAGAATCCACATCGCCTTTTACATTGTAATAAAATATCATACTTTCCGTTGCTGAAATATTTTCCATGCTAAATTCTATGTCCACAGATTCAATTTGGCCTTTTTCGTTATACTTTATTTTATAGATATCGCCTCCCCCGGTCTCATCCACCGCCGAATCCTGTACCAGATGTGTAACCGTTTCTCCCGAAGGTTTCGGCGCATGAGCGATCATAGCAGAGTGGGAGAGCATCCGGATGGGAAATCCGTGTTTTTTCTGCATCGGAAAAGGAAATGCGGTCGCTACACTCAGAAAAATCGCAAATGAAACTGCAATGCTCTGCTGCTTTTTCATGATACATGTCCTCCTGCATATGGGTGATAGCTATAATATAAAATCAGGGACCTTTCCCTAACCCCATCTTCCTGTTCTTATACAGCTTCTCCGCCGCTTTGATCGCCGTTACCAATCTTTCCCGCGACCGCCAACCACGTATATCACACCTTCGATAAAGAGTATAACACAATCTGGCAGCTTTTGTCAAAGCGGTATAATAAAGCGGCGCTTTGGACCTTACCCAATCAGGGCATTCTGTATGGCCATGCCTTCCGGATACCTGTCGCCTGAGGGGACCTTCTGCCTAAGATACTTCTTCTGATCATCCGTCGTGCAGCCCGCACCCATGGTTTACTATCGAACGACTATTTTCGATATGCTCGTCTGGCCGTTTTCAAGGCGCACAACGACGCCTGACGGGCATGATTTTGGAAACGGAAAAGAATTTTTTTGTCCATGCACAGACGGGAAACCATTCCGCTACAGATATTATGAGATGTATATTCCTGTCACGGCATATTACCCTGAAACTGGAGCAATAGGTGTCCTTTGGTTTGATCCTTTTTACGATATTCGCGGCGGCAGTTCAAATAGCCTTGTGTACCCTTCTGCTTGAAATATGCCGCAGAAAAGAAACCGATACAAACTCTCGGCTGATACTATTCCTTTCCAAACTGGACATTCCCCTCGACCGATTCGGCCTTGAATTGTTCATCCATATCATCATCGTCGGCGCGCTGGGGCTTTTTCTGGAGATGCTCCTTATCAGGTGGGTATCATCGGAGCTCAGCCTGCTCGGGTATTTTAAAAATGCGGTGCTGATCGCCTGCTATCTCGGGTTCGGCCTGGGCTGCTATTTATCAAAACGAAAAATTCATCTGTCATGCATGGCATTCTCGTTGCCGGTCGTGAGCATTGCAATTGGCTCTTCGTGGCCCGCGATCTCGATTGTCCGGAACCTGATGGTTGCCATTGTCGGCTCGGTTTCGACCCATCATCTTGCAGGCGATCAGGCGGCAAGTCCCGGCGCACTTGAATTTGCCCTGGTAGCGGCTGCCCTTTTTTTTTTCGTAATCCCCTTTTTTTTGCTGATTATTTTCATGTTTGTTCCCATCGGACAGATGACCGGGGCGCTCCTCGAACGGGCGGGAAACGGCATTTCGGCATACTCAGTTAACGTGGCGGCCGGACTTGCCGGTATCCTGATTTTTGCGCTGCTCTGTTTTGCCAATCAACCGCCGCCGGTCTGGTGCGGCCTCGCGGGCGTATTTACCGTAATTCTGGTACTCAAAATTCCTCTCTGGCGATGGATGTTCATCGCGCTGTTCACCATGGTCATCCTTGCCACCTTTCATGCATCGAACCCACCCGTGACCACCTACTGGTCGCCGTACCAGAAGCTCCAGGTCACCCCCCGCTACAATGCCGGCGAGGTGGTCTCCTATTCGCTCACAACCAACAACAGCTGGAACCAGCAAGTCGTTGATCTCTCCGATTCGTTCGTCAAGGCGCATCCCGCTTTTTTCGGCAAACTCGGCAAGGAATTCAACCTGTATAACCTTCCCTACCGTTTTGTAGAAAAACCGGCGTCGGTGCTCATTCTCGGTGCCGGCATGGGAAACGACGCCGCGGCGGCAATCAGGAACGGCGCCGGGCGGGTAACAGCGGTGGAGATCGACCCGTTAATCGTATCGCTTGGAAAAAAACTCCATTTTGAAAGGCCCTATGACGATCCGCGGGTGAACGTTGTCATCGACGACGCGCGTAGTTTCATCCAGCGTTCAAAAGACACCTACTCGCTTATCGTTTTCGCGCTGCTCGATGCGCAGACAACGTGCTCGAATTATTCGAATGTACGAATCGATAATTATGCATACACCCGCGAAGCCTTGATGGCGGCAAAAGCACTGCTGGCGCCGGACGGCATCTTTGTTATCAAATTCCAGATAGACAATACCCACTGGATAGCAGGAAGGCTGGAACAGCTTGTACAGGAGGTATTCAACCAGGAACCTATGCAGCTCCAGACCGGGGCAGGGAGCTATATCACGGGAGGCCGCCTCTTTATCGCCGGGTCGCGGCAAAGAATCTCGAATGCCCTGCGTGATGTGTCCTTTCAGGAATTTCAGCGAACGCATTCGAACAGTGTGCTCTCAAAAGCGCTTGTGACGACCGACGATTGGCCCTTTTTCTATCAACGGTCGCCCGGTATCCCCTCTGGCGTGCTGGTCTTTTCGCTCATACTCTTTATAACGGCATGGTTGTTGTTCCGCCGATTACATCTGTCCACCGGGAAAATATTCCAATGGCACTTTTTCTTTCTGGGTGCCGGTTTCATGTTACTCGAAGTACAGGGCGTGAGCAAAATGGCATTGCTTTTCGGGACAACCTGGATGGTCAATGCCATCGTCGTTGGGGCCGTTCTTATTCTGATCATTTTAGCCAATATCTTCGCCGGGAAATTTAAGCATTTTCCGGTCGCCCTGGCGTATGGTGGTATTGGAACAGCCATACTGGTTGCGTATCTGGTTCCGCTCCGCATGATATCGATGGAATCCCTTTGGCTTAAAGCCATACTCGCCTCCATACTGCTCCTTGCGCCGGTCTTTTTCGCAAGTATTGTCTTTATCCGGAGTTTCGCCCGGGCCAACTTTTCCGGAAATGCGCTGGGCTCTAATCTTCTGGGAGCGATTGCCGGAGGACTCCTTGAATCACTGTCGCTCTGGACCGGACTCCGTTCGCTCCTTGTTGTCGCATGTGCAATGTACCTTCTGTCACTGGTGTTTTTGCGGCAAAAAAGCGAGGCCGGATTAAAAGCACCCGGTGCAGAAATCAGTTCCACCGGTTCAAGGTGACATTGATCGTCATTTTCACCCGGGTAATCGAAATAGTATCAATCAAGAGACGCTGGCAAAATAGTCACCGCGCGGGAAACGCCTGATGCCTGGATCGCCGGTGTAGATCGTCCGGTGCAATCCAAAACTACCATGATGCAGAGGAGTGCGCCGCAGGTGGCAGAGGCACTACTCTTCCGTAGAGATTTCAGGGGCATCTATCCGGTTCAGCGTGATCTGCAGGCGCGTCACCTCATCTTTTTTCACCGTTATACTCTCCCGATACGGCCGGAAGCCGTCGCGTTTCAACACTACCGTATGTTCACCCTCGCCCAGGGATAGCAATGCCTGCGTGGGCGTCGTACCTGCCAGCACGTCATCGATATAAAGATCGGCCCAGGGATACGAATAGACGTGGAGCTGGCCTTTCCCTTTCTTTTCCGGCAGCAGGACGATCGGGACGGTATGGGTTCTCCCCGCCGCTATCTCCAATATACCGTGGAAAGGGTCATACCCCGGATGAGTGACCAGGACCTCGCAGGTCCCGGCGTTCAGGGTAATCCCACGTGTCAACTCAACGTTGGCAACGGCCTTTTCATCGAGCAGCACGCCTGCGCCGGCCGGATCGATCGACATTTTCAAAATGCCTCGAGGCGCGCTGCCGGCATCAGGGGACAAACGCGGTACTTTCGCCGCCTTGTCCCTTCCGGAGGTCCTGTGCATTGCCGTTGTGCCGTCTTTTTCCGAAACGCTTCCCGGTGCGGAGCGGGAAGATATCTCCCTGGTTTCGGCTTGTTCCGACCGGATCGTGCCGGACTCAGTGAGCGTCGCGTCCCACCCCGGAACCTTTGTCGCGGCGATCAATTGCTTTGCGTCCAGGCCGGTTGCCATTCCGCCCCCGTGGTGAACGTACCTGAAAAACAGAATTCCGGAAAGGGTTATGAGCGCCACTCCTGCAAAAATTCCCACGGGCAACCGCCTGGAATGCTGAAGAGTGTTCACCTTGACAACGCTGCCGTCAGGTACGCTTTCTTCCTCCAAAACGGGTCCAATAGGCGACTTGTCGCTTTTTACCGGTGATAATTTTATTTGTTTGACGGCGGCGGGCAAATGGACGCGGATATAGCTCTTTATCGCCATTTCACCATCTTCCATGCTTACCCCGGCGAAATAGTCATGCAGCACGGAGAGCACCGGCTCAAGGGAGGAGGGTCTTTTCTTCGCGTCCTTCTCCAGACAGGCGGTTATGACCTGCGCGAGACGGGGCGGGAGGTCGGGCACCAGCTCCAGAATGTTTTTTTCCCTTATTCCGGCAATGGCGTGGAAGAGTATCGCAAGGTCCTTGTCGTAAAAAGGGTAGGTACCGCTGCATACCCGGTAGAGAAGTACGCCTACGGACCAGAGGTCCCACTGGATACCCCGTTCCCGCACCGATTGGTCCTGGCCGTTTTCGCCGGCAAAGGAGGTTTCAACCAGGGCATCATAAACGGCGCCGGTTTCAACCACCCTTTTAGCCTGCTCGGGAGGCATGAAAAGCGGCGTGGTAACGCTGTTTTTCATCTCCTCCAGGCGTGTCGAAAATATCTTGGACTGGGAAAGTCCGAAATCGGACAGTTTTGCCTGGCCGTTGAGCGAAACCAGAATATTCGACGGTTTAATATCGCCATGAACAATACCTTTCCGGTGCGCGTAGTGAAGCCCCTCCAGCGCCTGAATGACCGCCATAAGGCCTATGTCGCGATGGTACTCAGGCCAGGACATCATTTTTTCAAGGTCCGGCCCGTCTATGTACTCCATGGCGATATACTGCGCCTCGTGCGATTCTCCATAATCATAGGTGCGGATTATCGAATCGTGATAGAGCGAGGTTAAAATCGCCGCTTCACTTTCAAATTTCTTGAAATTGAACGGGTGGCAGAGCTTTTCATAGTTCAACTTCTTGATCACAACTTTACGGTTGCGCGAGCGCTCGGTGCCGCAATAAATGATACCCGTCCCGCCCTCTGTTATTTTTCGCAGGTTGGAATAGCCTTTAATGGAGTATGCCATATCGTCTCTAAGCCACCGGACACGTTTCCGGCCTTTGTACCGTTACCTTCACCCTAGTCGTGTTTCCCGGGATTTTACCGACCCGGGTACCGCCATCCATTCAAAGTATACCAATCACGTGGAGGGTTTTTCAAAAATAATTCCTTGAATAACCGGTTAATTCAGACAATCGCCCCGCTGATTATCCTCTGCCTTCGGACAGAGTTGTCGACGCTGAACCCCGAGTCCCGCAAAGCATGCCGGCAATGTCCCTCTGCGTAGTTTTATTTATCAACGAATACAGAGGCTGGGCGGTTTCTGTAGCCGGGGAAGTTATTGGTACCCGTGATGGAGGATATTCCTGGTAGATCCCTGCAGGGTGTACTGCTATCGACAAAAGACGGAGTCCGAAGCTGGAACGAATCAACACCGCCTCCGTTAACGGCCGCCGGTGATCTTTTTTTTGTTGATTCGCAGCACGGCTGGATCACAACCACCTTTTGATGATAATTCCGCTTTTTCCCCTAAAACAGGAGGTATTAGATTTCAAATGGAAACTTCGCATTCGGAAGAATGGCAATGGGGAGATGACTGACTAGGTGGTGACCTTTTAAGCATCGGTTCCCGATATCTTCAGGAGCAGGGAATTCAACACCCATCGGCTTGTCTATAAATTAACGGTCAAGACTAATCCGTAAACCCGCCCAGACGCCTGCCCACGACCGTGTGCTGTTGCCATTCAAAAAACCGCTTGCTCCTGCGCCGATCTTTTCGGAAAATAAAAGAAAACAATCAATCTGGGCAGGTATGCCGATTGTCAGGAATGATTCGTTTTGGTAATTTCTTTCGAAGCCGATTTCATCAATAAGTTCAATATGCTCGATCCCACCCTGTAACCCTAGACCCAACGAGAAAGAAACGCCAGCCCGGAGTTTGAACACCTCTCCCGAGGCACCTGCCAATATCGGTGTGGCACACCACCCATACATTATGCCAAGGTTATACAGATGTTCATCGGAATTTCCAAATACGGCTATCTCTTGGCTATAATCACCACGGAGGGATATGTAGTGAAAATCATATTTTTTTGAATAATTAATACTCAAACTGGCTCCAAATGGATCCCATGTATTGTCAAGTCCATTTGCTCCGTGGGTATACCCGGAGCTTACTTGAATCCACGATTCCCAGGAACTGGATGTATCTTGTTGGGCACTCTCGGAAAACACCATTACTGAATACAATGACAGTAACACCATTACCATGCCTGCTTTTATCATAAAATCTCCTTGAACGTGAGTGGCGGGTAAAACGTATGGTTCATTTTTTTGCAAGCGGATTACTAGATGCCGTATTGCCACTTTCCACTGTAACGGTTTCCCCGAAAGGTCATCGCGACGCAACTTAATCGCCTTTTCAATCAGTGCGTAATCGTAATCAGCATGACTATTTCCAAACCAAGAGCCAATAACATCTGGATGATCAACCATTATCCCTTCAATACCCGATCGGACAATGTTGCCGGATTTGTCGATAATAATACCGGTCAGGTGCACCGCGCCAACGGTTGTTTTGTTGTTTGTTAAACATGGAAGTGTATACCGACTGAAAAAAAGATTCTGATTCTTGGCTTTCACCTACATTTATTCACCATTAATTCGTGATAATGTCCCGCCAGCTTTCATAGGTTGCAGCAACATAAGGACCAATCAAAAAGTATTTAAACTAAGCCGGCAAAGCCTGAAACAGGATATTTAATAGCTTTGCGGCATAAGAGTCTGTAGCTCGCAAAATATACACAAGAAGGAGCCTGCCCTGAGCCTGACGAAGGGTATGTTTTCCTCACACAGACTCTAAAACGCGCAATTTTTAAAATATCTTTGGATGCATTAATGCGACATTGAAACGATAGTAGCAATAATGCAATCTCCCCTATGTGGCTTGAAAGGTGAGCGATTACATATCCCATCCAATAATGCCACCTGTTGGTTTGAAGGGTATAAGTCAATGAAATATCCGTGGATAAATCGACCGGGCTCATGAGGTCTGCAAGCATCCAGTTCCCCCGATGCAAAAACAGCCGCTGTAAAAATCCCATTCGCGCGCCCGGGTGGGCGGCAGCGGCAATTCCGCCCTGATCATGGACCATTTTTATCGTTTGGGCGATCGAGTGTTGCGGGTCGCGGTTACGGCCTTTGCGTGCTCCGTCAAGATTTTCCGGTATGAATTCCCGCTGATTCAGACCACAGAGGTGCACGACTTCGCCCTTTTCATTAAGGCACGAGATTTTTCTTCGCCTGGAATTACGATTGATCGAAAATCGCCTTTTTTTTCGATTTCCGATTGAAAAAGGCGCCAACGGGTGAAGTTCGGATCAGGGGAGGGATAGTTATCGAGCCTGCACGCGAGATCATAGAAGTGATCGGTTACCGCAAAAAAATCAAGGCCGTTTGATTTGGCCATCTGATCGATCACTGATACGGGCGGGCCGAACTCGACATGGCTTTCCGAATACAGTGAGTGGACGTGCAGGTCGCCGTAGGAGCAGTATTCGGAACCGGCGCCACGGGGGCGGTCGGCGCGCGCTCACCAGAAAG
>JAFGOU010000505.1 GCA_016926315.1 Chitinispirillaceae bacterium | reverse complement strand
TCATCATTCCGGGTAATGCCCGGTCCGCGGGCGGTCGTGGTGCAGGAAACCATTACCGGCGCGCCTGCCCTGGCCCTTGATTCACTTGCGCCACCCTCCCTGCCGTCGAGGTACGATGCCGGCGCCGTAGGGGAGAGGACCGCGCAGATCGCACGCCGCATGGCGGAATGCGGATATCCTTTTTCCCGGATCGCGGTCTCCTTTGCGCGGTCGGCATCGGGAGGGGCCGGGCACTCGCTCTCGGTCGCCTACCGCGTATTCCCCGACCGGGAATGCTACTTTGCCGCGCCCCGTCTGGTCGGCGCTACCGGGAAGAACCATAAGCTGCTGTTGCGGGACGTAACGGTTCGTGAGGGGGAACGGTTCGATATAAGGAAAGTCGATGCGTCACGCGACGCGCTCGAGCGCAGGCCGTATGTATCGTCTGCAAGGGCAGGGACTCCGGCGCTTTTTCCGGCGGCGCCGGCAGGCCGTACCGATTCATCACTTCCGAGAGACGCTGAACGGGTTGTCGTCCCCTTTCATGTGGTCGAGCGCGGCGGCCTGGCGATGGAAGGAGCGATCGGGATCAGTGCGCAACGGGGAGACGAAGCCTTCCTGCAGGGTAACCTTACCTTTTCATTCCTCAATGTCCTTCACGCAGGCGAACGGGCCTACCTCGACTACGAGGGAGACAGGTCCTACCAGAAATTTGATATGAACATCGCCCGGCCATGGATGTTCGGCCTGCCGATAACCGCCTCCTCTGGTTTCGGGCTTGAGATACGCGAGGGCGTCTTCGGACACCTGGAGGGCGACGGGCACCTTTCGCTTGAGCTGCTGAAGGGTTGGCGCGCCGGTATCGGCATAAAGGGATCGGAAACAACGATTGATACGAGCGGCCAGTCATGGCACTACGCCGGAATCGATTTTCTGCTGACAAATCCCGCCGTACCGTTGCGCCGTGGTTCGTATGAAAACTGGCTTTCCGTCGTTACCGGCAGCGGCATCGCCAGCCGCGAACGGAAGTATACCCGCTCTCACGTCGATTTTTCAGCGGGAATTCATCTACCGCTCTTTGGGCGCCAGGCGGTGCATGCCCGCATTTCAACCATGCACCTGATTACCGACGAACCGCTTCTTTCCGATGCTGAACTATATCGGATAGGCGGATACCGCTCGGTCCGGGGATACCTTGAAAACGAGTTCGCCTTCAGGACCGTTGTCTACGACCAGCTTGAATACCTCTTCTATTTCAGCCCCGCGGGTTCCGCATTTATTTTCTGCGACAACGGGTTCGGCTTTACCGGGTCGCTCAGCCGCGTCCGCTGGGGAGAGCAGCTCTGGTTCGCCGGATACGGGCTCGGAATCAGGGTACCGGCGAGGCTTGGCACCGTCACCGTTTCGTGGGCCCGGAACAGCCGGGACACCAGGAGTCTTGGCCGCCTGCACGTGCAGGTAAGCAATTCCATCACCGGGGGGGAGTGAGCGTGCGTTCGTTTTCCCTGCCATGGTTGATTGTCGTTACGGCATGCATGCTGACCGCCGACGCCTCTTGTCCGTTTGTCGAGGGAGCGGGGCAGCAGACCGTTCCGGTCAGTTCCGCGCTGCTCAGGAGCGCGCGCCAGGCGTCATTCGACGAGTCGTGCCTCGGTATCCTGCTGGACCGCATGAAAACAAAGGCCGACCGTCAGCAGGTCGACCTGGTCGTGGAGCTTGTCGAGACCTGGAGCGAATCTCATGGGTTTTCAATGCGGCTTCTTTCCGGAATCAGCCGGCTTCAGGCGCAGCGCGGCGATGCGGAAACCGGAAAGCGGATTGTTGCCCTGTGGGAGAAAAGGAACAAATCGTTTTCCGCCGCAGTCAGCGAGTTTTCCGCGGCAGGAAGGCAGGGGAGCGCCGATTCCCTTTTTAGGGCCGTTGATCGCTGCATGCTTCTCGGTCCGGACGCGCTTCTGCGATGGGCGCGGATCAAGGAGGTTCGTGGCGCCTTCCGCCAATCGGCTGCGCTGCACTGCCGGGCCATGGCCGGGGAACCCCGCATCAGGAGCGTGGCTTTGCATCAGTTTTCTCACCTCCTCGAAAACGCATCGCGCGATTCGGTACGCGTCGCCCTTGGTGAACTGCGACGCTGTATTTTTTCCCTGCCGGAGACCGACACCTCACGGATGCAGCAATGGATTGCCGATGCGTATGCACGGAACGGTTGTGACAGCGAGGAAATCGGTGTTCTGACCCAGTTTTCGCCCCTCTCTCCCTCGCTGGTTACACGGCTTCTGGACATTGCCCGGATACAGTACCGCAGGGGAAACCATTCGCTTGCGGTCATCGCGGCGCGGCACTGCTTCGACAACGCGGCGGAGGCGCATCGGATGCAGACCGCGGCTGCAGTCCTCTGCCACGCCTATGACGCGCTGGGAAAGGCCGATTCGTCCCTGTACTGGGTGCAACGCAGCGACCTCTCTTCCGAAAAAGGGAAGATCGAAGCCGTGGCGTTGTATCAGCGCCGCGGACGTCCGGCAGATGCGGAAAAACTGCTTCATGAGCTTCGGCCCTCTCTGGCGCGGGATACGCTTGCGGTCCGTCAGCGTCTTTTTGCGGGAGATATTGAAGGAGCGGGCGCGTTGGTCGGCACGGCCGCCTGGAACGACCATCCGCGAGAGGCGTTGCTCTGGAAAACGCGCACCCTGGTGTTCACCGCCCGTTTTGACGACCTCGGGCCGTTTTTCGACACGCTTCGCCTCGACCCCGCCTGGGAAAACAGCAAGGAGCTT
>JAFGOU010000504.1 GCA_016926315.1 Chitinispirillaceae bacterium | reverse complement strand
GTACCGTCGCCTCGTCGTCGCTTTTCCGCATCCGCAGACGGCGCTCCAGTTCTTCGAGACTCGGGGGAAGGATAAGAATACCGATTGCATCGGGATACGCAAGGTCAAACTGCCGTTTCCCCTGCACGTCGATATCCAGAATAAGGTGGCTGCCGGAGGTCATCGTTTCATTGATGAACGTTTTCGGTGTCCCGTAATAATGGTCATGTACGCGTGCCCATTCGGCAAACTCACCCCTATCGATCCGGCGGCGGAATTCGGCTTCGTCCAGAAAAAAGTAGTGACCGCCATCGACCTCCCCGGAACGCGGTTTTCGGGTGGTAGCGGAAATGGAGTAGACCATATTGGGAACGGTCTTCCTGACATGGTCGATCAGGGTGTTTTTGCCAGCGCCGGACGCGGCCGAAAAAACGAAAATTTTTCCAGGAACCGTGGGAGTGGACACGGTACGCTCCGGCAGGGTCATGGTAAAGAGCCCGGTTGCGTAGCGGGACCTCTGGCATCAGGCATGCTTTCCCCGCGCTGTTCCGCCATCATTTTACGAACCTCGACAAGTTCTTTTTTCAGATCATACTCCTTCTGAATAACGTATTCAAGCTTGCTGAGCAGGTTAATAATGGTATTGAGCGTCCGGGCGATCACGAGAAACATGATGAACAAGGCCAGAAAGGTCGCTCCGGCGAGAATATAATGGGTAAGCATGTGACGCCTCCGCGGCTTGTTAATACACCGGCAGACACCGCCGGCTTTGTGAAGAAAAAATAGGTTATGCCCGGGGACCAGGACGAGCGATGATTAGGGACGGTGCCGGGTCAGATGCGACGAAAAAACACCGTGGCCGTATTGATCACGAAACATCTTCTATTGGTCCGGCATCTTCGCCCGGCTCGTCTTCCTCACTCCCGTTATCGGGAGCGAACAGTTCCCGTGCCTGGGCTTGCGGCATCTGCTCGACGTTTCTGAGCTGACGCTCCATCGCCCGGGTACGCGTGCTGGTCTGTTCAAGCGTGTTTGAGGCAACCGAAAGCTGTTTTTTAACCTTGTCGATAACCACGCCGAACCTGCCGAATTCGGTCTTGACCGCGGCAAGTATCTTCCATACCTCGCTCGCCCGTTGTTCAATGGCAAGGGTCCGGAATCCCATACGGAGACTGCTGAGAATCGCCGAGAGGGTAGTGGGGCCGGCGACAACGACCCGTGCGGACAACTGCACCTCCTCAACGAACCCGGGCTGGCGAAGCACCTCGGCGTACAGCCCTTCGGTGGGGAGGAACAGTATGGCAAAATCGGTGGTCGCTGGTGGATTGATATAGGTATCATGGATGGCTTTTGCCGAACCCTTGATCGCCCGCATGAGTGCAGCGGCGGCTTTGTCTACGCCATCCCTGTCGGCCTTGTCGACCGCGTCGAGCAGGCGCTGGTAGTCCTCCTGGGGAAATTTCGAATCAATCGGAAGCCAGACGCAGGAACCATCGTCAGCGCCCCTCCCCGGCAGTTTTATGGCGTACTCCACGACATCGGCGGAGTGCTCCTTCGTATGCACGTTTTTCTGGTACTGGTCGGGGGTGAGGATCTGTTCAAGAATCGCACCGAGCTGGTACTCACCCCACGTGCCGCGCGCCTTCACGTTTGTCAATACCCGTTTAAGATCGCCCACGCCGTTTGCCAGGCCCTGCATCTCGCCCAGCCCCCGCTGCACCGCCTCGAGCCGCTCGCTCACCAGCTTGAACGACTCCCCGAGCCGTTTTTCAAGCGTGGTCTGCAGCTTTTCGTCCACGGTCCTGCGCATCTCTTCAAGCTTTGTCTCGTTACTTTTCCGGAGTTCGGCCATCCGTTCGTTCAGCGCGTCCCGAAGTCCCACCTGGGCGTTCTGGTTGGTTTCGGTCAGCGTCTCCAGCCGTCGCGCCACCCCTTCAAGTTGAACTTTCTGGAGGTTGGCGATGTCCCCGAGCGTCCGACTTATGGTCTCGCCCGTGGACCTGATGCCGTTTGAAACCTCCTCACGAAGGTCACGCGACGAATCCGCAGTCTCCTTCCTTCCAAGCTGCAACTCCCGCATCACCTCATCACGAAGCCCTGCGTGGGGCCTGGAAAAGGTCCGGATCAGGAGCGCGGCCAGAAGGGTGGTATTGACGGTCAGCAGGCCGAGCAACAGTGAAAGCGCCAGGGTATTCATGACAGGGTCCGCCTTTTTAACGGGATCGTCCCGGTCGACATGCGCCGGGACGGGATAACGTTTCGGGACAAAAATAGTATCGCCCCGGGCCGCTGCGGAATGATGAAACGCCGGTCAAAAAAAAAGCTCCTTGAGGAGCTGTTTCGGGTTTATTATATTATGACAGGTGACGGGCCATCGTCACCAGGAGGATCGTGAAATAACCCTACTAGAGGAACCCCCATGGATCTTGGCGGAAGGGAAAAAGGTAATCATTCCATTA
The DNA here is from genome assembly GCA_016926315.1 of Chitinispirillaceae bacterium. Next base: position 5,338 of record JAFGOU010000504.1, on the reverse strand, counting down.
TCGATATTGCCGGAAAAATTGACCGGTTAAAAGATTCCATCGTCCTTAAATCATATATCAATACCCTGATCGAAAAAGAACGGTTGTTTATTGCCATCAACCTTTCCGAAGTCACCTACCTCGACAGCGGTGCTCTGAACGTCCTGATTTACAGCCACAATACACTCGTCAAAAAAGGCGGCAGCCTCGCGCTTATTGAACCTAACGAATATGTTCGCGATGTGCTGGAAGTCGTGGGTCTCAACAAACTCGTTACCATCTATTCCAACGAGGAGGAGTTCTTACATGCTTCAAAAAACCATTAGCCTGATCGGTATTGCCGCAGCGGCGCTGTTACTGTTCTGCGGCGGCGGCGAGATGCAACGGCGACCGCCGGAGGTAATCGACAAATATCTCCAGGACCATCCCGATCTGCCGATCACCGATAAAACGTGTATTGAAGACGGCAGGTTTGAGATCGGCATTACCCAGGAGACCCTTCTGTTCCTCCTTGGCGAACCGAAGACAAAGGAAGTCGTAAAGCAGCCCTGGGCAACGCAGGAAAAATGGATATACCGGAAAAAAGGACAGAAAATATTCATCATCGAAGACAAGCACGTCGTCGGAATCCTTGAAAAAGACTGACCTTCATTGCAGGATGCAACCAGGGAGACGGGCGAGACGTCGTCTCGCCCTTTTCATTACATGATTTAAATGACGTACACCCAGATTGCCGTGATGACAAGGTAGAAAAGTACCGTATAGTCACCGGTTCCGTTACCGTACAACACGGGACATAACCGCTATGCATACTCTTGATATTCTTTTTTGTATCAGCGCCGTCTTTTTTATCGTGGTCGGCATACGTCGGGGTTTGATCGGCGAACTGTTCCGCCTGATGGCGATTATCGCCGGTTTTTTGGCCGCCTTTCTGTACTATCCCGATCTTGCGGGCATTCTCAAAATTTCTTCGCCGCATGTTTCAACCGCGCTCTCGTTTTCGATCATTTACGCCCTCGTCTTTCTGCTGGTCATCGGCGCGGGATGGCTGTTGCGCAGGGCGGTCCATCTCACACCGCTGGGCTGGTTCGATTATGTGTTCGGCGGTTTCATCGGCCTGGTAAAAACGGCGATTATCTTCTGGATTGTATGCCTCTCTTTCTCGACGTTTCCGGTAACGGTCAAACGAATGCATCTCCACCGTTCGGCGGTTTATAAAACATACAACGTCCTGCCCGCCGCGCTTACAATGGACCTTATGCTCAAAAAAAGGGATGAAATCAGGAAGATTCCTGCCGCTACCGTACAAAACAAGCTAGGCGACACCCGGAAAAACATCGAACAGATCAAGTATAAGGTGGATTCGGCAAAAAAAGCCGAAACAAAGAAACGATGACAGGCCTTGAACTGATCGCCGGGATTTTCGTCGCTGTTTTCGGCCTCATTCTCGGTTCTTTTTTTAACGTGCTTATCTGGCGTCTCCCCCGCGACGAATCCATTGTCAGGCCGGCCTCACACTGTCCCCGGTGCAATCGGCCGATTCGTGCCATTGAAAATATCCCGCTGCTCAGCTACCTGTTCCTTCGCGGAAAATGTGCCGGGTGTAAAAAACGGATTTCGCCGGTCTATCCGCTTATCGAGCTCTCCACCGCTCTGGCCGCCCTGATTCTCTGGAACACCCTTGCTCCAATGAAAACTGCGGATTGGGCGCAAACCACCCACCTTGTGCTGCAATTGCTTGCCCTGCTCCTGTTGATACCGGTCACGGTAATCGATCTCCGCCACTACATCATTCCCGATGTCATAACGCTCCCCCTTGCCGTCGCCGCTCTGCTCGCCTCTTTTCTGCCAGGTGACACCACGCCGCTCACCTCTTTGGCAGGGCTTTTAGCCGGAAGCGGCACCTTGCTTGCCATCGGCTGGCTGGGCATGATCGCGTTCCGCAAAGGTGACGCGATGGGCGGCGGCGACATCAAGCTTCTTGCCGCAATCGGCGCGCTATGGGGGCCGAAAATCGCCTTGCTGGCAATCATGTTCGGATCGGTGTTCGGCACGCTGGCCGCGATGGCGTTGATCGTCTCGCGGCGCCTGAGCAGGGACCACCACATCCCGTTCGGACCCTGGCTCGCCGCCGGGACCTGGACCGCGGTGCTGGCCGGCGATGGTATTATCAACAGCTACTTCGCCCTTGTCAATAGGCTGTTCCTCAACGGCCAGTGACCGGTTTTTTACCTGAATGTCTCTGCCAAAAAAAACGGCCGGACGAATTCCCATCCAGCCGCCCACTGAAATCCCAGACCTGACGTTTGTTACCGAACCACGGTAATCCTTTCGTCAAACGACCCGATTGATTTATGCTTTAAATCGTACGCGGTCATCTTGACGATATACAGGCCTGAAGCCAGCCGCTGACCGGTGCTCGTCGTGCCGTTCCAGACACACACCCGGTTACCGCCCACAACCGTTTTTTCCCTGATCGCCTTCTGCCAGACCACCCTTCCCCGAATGTCGACAATGGTGAATTCCACCCTGCTGACGCCTGCGAAGGGGATCGTATAGCGCAGGTGGACAAACGTGCGCATCGGGTTGGGGAACGGGACGGCAAAGGCAAGAATGCCGGGGTTCAGTACCTTTGAGGCGCCGTTAATAAATCCCCCGTTTCCAGCCAAAAGCCATCGATACTCCTGACAGTGCGCACCAACGGTGACGGCAGCTTCGTCACCACCTATTTCCAAAGCCTCGCCGGTGACCGGGTCATACAATGCCGTGGTGAAATCGGAGGGGAGTGCCCCCAGCCGCCGTAGCGAAAATTGGACCTGCTGCGCCTTGTCCGCCGTATTTCTGAACACCAGCAGGTAGGAGCACCCCCCATTCGTTTTCGCATGGCAGATTTTATGGCCGTAAATCCCGCCGGACTTCTCGTCGTAAACACCGACGCTTATCTCATGAAAGGTCGGCGCGAGCGGGTAATACCGTTCCCCGCCCGTCCGGTTGCCCTTATAGCCGCAGTATACCGGCGTCAGGAAGGACCCGTCCGCAATCCGGGAGTCAACGCGAACGCTCCAGCCATTTCCTGCTGCCGGTTTTTGCACGGCACGAATCTCCGACATGGCAAGCGGGGTCGGAGGGATGCGCAATGCCATGGCATCAGTCATTGGATTATACACCGAATAACCGGCCAGATCACGGCTGCTCACCTCCGCCGAGCTGTCGCGGAGGCCCTCATCCTCGAGGCCAGCCAGATACATCGGCGAACACTTATACGTGGTGCCGGTCGTGTCCCACCGATAGAACTGAAGCGAATCCGCATACGCGGACCCGTTACGCGTGGCGGCGACGATATCACCGATCCTGATGCCGAAGCGGAACGGCAGGGCAAAATCGGTCCACCCTTTTGCGTTGAGGTGCAGAGACACCGTATCATGCAGCGGCATGGTCAGCGCCCTGCCGAATACAAAGGTAGCGGGATTCCGCAGTTTTACCCAAAACAGCCTGCCGGGCAGAAACGAGAAGATCGTATCGTGTTCCGGCGCGTATTCCAGCCACCGCTGGTCGTTGCTCGCGTTCGATGCATGCGGATACCAGCGGAAGAGCCGGATGAACCGCTTGTCGTATTTCGGATCGGCAAGGGTGGTATCTACCATGCGCCACAGCCTCCTGACCGAAGGGGTATCGAGTTCCGCGGTAACGCGAAGAGGCTTCCAGCTCATCTCCTCGGCGATCGGGGTCGCGTCGCTGAGGACCCTGATCACCCGGCGCGACATGCGAACCGTATCGGAAAAGCGTCCGTCATCGGTGATAAAGGCGGCGCGGACGCCGTTCTCCTCGCTGACGAGCGTCTGGGCGATTGACACGTACGCCGTATCGGTTTTTTTCGACAAGGTCTTTTTCTGACTCGAATCGCTGGCGGCCAGCGATTTGTCGCCTTCGATGCAGCGAAAAGACCACACCAGGTTGCCGATGTTATCCGAGACCTCGAGGGTGTCGCTTACCGACTCGTTCCGTTCCAGCGAGTCTTTTTTGCTGCTGAGGATGGTAACCACCGGATGCAGGGTATCGATCATGGCCGCGAACGGTTCATCGAGTTCGCTGGTCCTGACATATACCATTGAGGCCGCGGTATCGAACCCGGTGGCGCGGTTGAGTATCCAGGAGGTGCCATTCCACCGGTACATGCGGACGTCCCTGAGGGAGAACGCCGATGGAAGCGCATGGCATTTAAGTCCCACCTCAAGCGGCATTGACGACTGCTTTTCGGTAAAAAGGAAACTCTGGCCGACCACGATAAAGCCATGCAATGACAAGGGTTCTCCGTCAAAACGGTGGATCTTGCCGACATAGTTCTGGGCATCGTTGGGAGAGAACACCTTATTGGTGGCGAATCGTATCCGGTCGTTCACCCACAGGGTCGTATCGTCCGCAAGATACTTGACGCTGTACCGTACCGACTGCCAGACAAAGGGCGGAATGCGGACCGTACCGGTTGATGCGTCGGTGGGTGACGCCCACTTTTCACCGGCCTTCTTGAGCCAGAGATAAAAGGTAAACGTGGTATCGAAGCGGAGAGCTTCCCCAAGATCGATCACGGTGCTATCCCGCGCCGCCAAGACATCCAGGGCTTTTTTAATGGTCGAATCCTGGGGCGTGACCGGCAGAAGACTCCAGGAAATACCAATCTGAAGGTTCGATCCCACAATGGTATCGACGTCCCACACGATTTTAACCTGGTTGCTCGACGTATCGAATACGATGCTTCTCACCGTCACCTTGTTGATGATGGTCGAGCTGTCCGCCTCGCGCGTCGAATCCGTTGCCTTTGATTCGGCAACCACGCGCGACCAGATGCCTTGACGGTATACCTGGGCAGCGAAGTAGTAACGCGTCTTTTCGTTGAGCCGGAACACCGTATCCGCGGTATCGGCAACAAGCGGGGCGGGAACGACGCTGTCTTTTGGAGTGACATTGGAAAAATCATGGTCGTTGGTGAATTCGCTTCCGGTCTTGAAATAGATGCGAACCCTTTCAACGCTGTCGGGATTGAGCTTGTTCCAGGTGAGCGCAATACTGTTCGCATTGAGCGCCAGCGCATGCAGAATGACCGGATTCGACGGCCGGACGCGCCCTATCATGAATGAGGCGGTTTTAAGCGGGCTCCGCTGCTTGTTTTTCCCGATCACGACCGCCGCGCAGTAAAGCGTTTTCCTGTCGGTATTGAACGGTTCGCTCTTGAGTACGTAACTGAACGCGCCCCCGGACGCCCCCCTGACCACCTCTCCGGCGCTCCACCATTTGACATTGGTACGGGTGGTAAAATCCGGTATCGAGTCGCTGCCGAGACCGAACCACAGGGCCACCGAAT
>JAFGOU010000503.1 GCA_016926315.1 Chitinispirillaceae bacterium | reverse complement strand
CGGTCGCCGACCGAAAGCTCGCGCTGGCTCAGCGTGGAGTAGATGACCGCGGCGCCGGCCACAGTATCAAACGCTAAAATTAAAAGAGGAATGGCGCGAATAGCGTTAAAATTTTTTTTTCTCATCAGCAATGGCCGGATTTAATCTGGTTTATGCCTTCGTGCATAGTTTCTATATTATTTTTATCATTAAAATACGGATTGAGGTTTTAAAATATTGAACGGATATTCAGAAATTACTGATGCATTCAAAGGTTGATTTTCATTGTAATTTCAATGCAATACGCCATAAAAAGACAAAATACCATACGGGACGCTTCCCATGAAAACCGGAAACGACATACGAAAAATACTGCTTGAAGCCGAGGAGCGGCTTTCGCCGTTCGCCACGAAGAGCAGCGCATCGCTGGGGCGGAAGTTTCCCATGAAGCGGGACCCGTTCCGGCTTGAATTCGCCCGCGACGAGACGCGCATCCTCCATTCGCCGCCGTTCCGCCGGCTCAAGCATAAGACGCAGGTGTTCCTGTCGCCCGACAACGACCATGTCTGCACGAGGATGGAACATGTTTTGCATGTGTCAAGTATTGCGTCGATCATCGGCCGGTGCCTGAACCTCAATACCGACCTGGTGAGCGCGATAGCCAAGGGGCACGATCTCGGCCATCCGCCGTTCGGCCACGCGGGCGAATATGTGCTGGACGGACTGCTGAGAAAACAGGGGATCGCCTCCGGTTTCAAGCACGAGGTCCACGGCTTGCGGGTGGTGGACATGCTCACGAACATGGGAGCGGGGCTTAACCTGACGTACGAGGTGCGTGACGGCATCGTCACCCACTGCGGCGAAAATTTTGAACGCTCAATAAGCCCCGACCGGAAGCGCGACCTCAAGGGCCTTGAAAAAATCAATGACCGCGGAAGTTATCCGTCAACGCTGGAAGGATGCCTCGTGCGGGTGGTCGACCGCATCGCGTATCTCGGCAGGGACCTTGAGGACGCGCTCAAGGCCGGCATTGTGAAAACGGCGGATGTGCCGGCCGACATCGTCAAAAACCTGGGCGTGGAAAACGGGCGGATCATCGGCTGCTTTGTGAACGATACCATAGCGAACAGCATGGAGAAGGACGCGATCGGGATGAGCGAGGGGGTGTTCGCGCTCATGAGGCAGCTCAAGGAGTTCAATTACGGGCGAATCTACCGCAACGAAGAGGTGCTGCGCAAGAGCGCCAAGGCAGGGAGCATTATCGAGCATCTGTTCAATGAGCTGGAAAAGATATACAACGCCTCTGGCCGCGGCAGAGACTTATCCTATATTCAGAGCCTGGTGCGCGACGCTCCGCTCATGGAGGTGTTTTTCCATTTTATCAAGAACACGAACTATTCGGACAAGACACCATCGTGGCGCGTGGTCACCGACTACGTTGCCGGCATGACCGACTTTTTCGCCGAGCGGACGTTCGGCCAGCTTTTCCTTCCGTCACCGGTGATTTGAACCCACGGATTTCATCAAGCACCTCCTCCACGGTAATAGCGGTCATGCAGCCGTTGCCGCACGACAACGGCGCATGGGGCGAGCGGTGGCAGGGGGAACAGGAAGTCTGTTTGTAAATAATGTGCACATCCCTGCCGCGCGGGGCCCATACAACCGGGTCCGAGGGGCCGAAGAGGACGACGGTGCGGCAGGCGACCGCGGCCGCGAGATGCGCCATGCCGCTGTCGCTGCCGGCAAACGCGCGGCAACGGGAAAGAGCGGCTGCGCATAGAGCAAGGGGCTGGTTTGAAACAACAATGTCCTGTGCCGGAGTTTTCACACCCTCTTCGGCGGGGCCGAGGAGCCATGCTATCGAATCCCCCTTTTTACGCAGGGCGTCGGCGAGCAGGAGCCAGCGCTCGAACGGCCAGTTTTTTTTCCTGCTCCCGCTGCCCGGATGGAGAGCGACAGGGGAAATATCTGGTGGAAGCATTTCGGTTGCTGCTGCGATCGATCGGCCGGAAGGCCTGATGGCCGGATATTTTTTATCGACGGGAACCGATGCCGGATCGGCAAACAGCGAAAGATGATAATCGACCGCATGAATGCGTGACGACGGAAACGGCGGCTGCCAGAAAAGGTTTTTAATGTCGCTCTGTCTGCAGTTATTGATAACAGGGGAGCCCGGGGCGGCAAAGAGGATCGCGGTCTGGAAGCGTGATAGGAATTTGTCCGTTTTCGAGGTAAAACATTCCGAAAAAAGAGGCAGAAAAACGGATCTGTTTACGTCAAGGATATCTTCTATCAGGCCGATATCCTGCGCGAATTTTCCGATAGACGGCAGGCCAAGCAGAACGAGTTCGTCCCCCTTGTTCGTGCTCCTCCAGTACCTCAGCGCCGGGATTGTGGTAAGAAAATCGCCCAGCGCGCCAGCATGGTAAACGAGCGTTGTCATGGCTGTTATGTTTTTTTCAAGCCGAACCATTCGCGGCCGACGCGGCCGTCCGCCAGATCTCCGACCGCGATGCGCTCTTTGGCCTTTTTCAGGTCGCCGAGCAGTATGCAGAATGCTGCATTCAGGCGTGTCAGGTTGTCCGTGATCCGGTCGATATCGAGCGAATAAGCATCGTCGGCGGCTGAAATCACGGCGCACGTGAAATTCTTAGGGCAGCTTGAGGCTAGCCTGCCCCTGAATTCCCTGCTTTTAAAAAGCAGGCCATGGGTCCTGCATATGAGCGGTCTGGCCGTATAAATGAGGCATTGGTTTTCATCTAAAAAGGGGCATTTATCTCCTGTCAATGAAGAGGAGAGCGTGCCGCAGGCGGCATGGCAGTCCGCAATGAGGTATGCCTCAAGAAAGTTGACGGACTGGAGTACGCAGCAGGCGGAGCATCCCGGAGAGCATTTGATTTCAGCCGGATATCTGTCTTTTGCGCGTTTCCAGAACCTGTCGCAATAACCACAGATATTTTTGTACCGGTTGATTATTTCCTGAATTTTTGACATAAGCATGCACGTATAGTTCACTGCCGGGAGGGGTGCCTTCCAGTCTTTGTGGTACCGCGGCGGATTCGCTTACGTTGCCATAAGCGATGCTTCAGTTCCAAGTATATCATGGAGATTATCTCTGCGAATCCTGCGGTCGGCACAAAGTCTTCCAGACACCCCTCCCCGCAGTTACTATCTAGGTAACCACACACCGAATCGAAAACCTTTAATAAAAAAAACAATTCTCAATCTAATCCTACCGTTAGTTTCCCGTCCATGATGACCAGCCCTTTGAAAAACTCGCCGGCCGTGCCGGTCGATTTGAACGGCCGGGGGCTCTTGCCGGTGCCGACATAGAACCCGGTGCGGTAGACGGTGTCGCCGGCAGCCGCCATGCCGGCTTCCACGCGGACCGCCAGCCGGTCGAGACGGCAGTTTTTCCACAGCGGCGGCGCGTTGCGTTTCTCCGCCGGAAGATAATAGATCCCCTTGGAGCGGCCCCAGACCAGCTGGAACAGCAGGTGCGTGCCGATACATGCCCAGAAAGACGGACATTGGACCTCGCGGCGGCCGTAATCCGTGGCGCGGAACGTCTCGTGCAGGGAACCGCTGGTAAGGTCGAGATGCCCGCCGGTCCAGTGATCATTGACAAGATACAAAGGCGAGAGATAGTGTTCTTCCAGCGTCACCGGCGCGTCGGCGATGATCTCGTCGAGTACGAGCAGGCCCTCGTCGCCCCAGGTCACGATCCTGATGTCCCGGTGCAGGAGCCGTGCGCCCGCGTCGTTGTAGTAGCGGATGCGGCCGGAAGTGTCGAACCCGTCGCGCGAAGGGCGGTCGCGGTGGAATACCGTGTCCCATGACTGGAGGCGGTCGCGGAGCGCAGGGATTCCGAGGAGACCGGCCTTGACAGGGGCGACAAGTTCCGGCTGTGAGTGCGCCGCAAAACCGATGATCGGATGGCCGCCCAGCGCCTTCCAGGCCACGCTGCGCGTGGTGCGGATGTTCCGGCGGTAGCATACCTCAACATAGGGATACGAGGTACGGGTGTCTATGGAGGCATCGTTTTTTTCCGCCGCCTTGTTTTCCCCGTTCGCGGAAAAGGGCAGGCACGCCAGCAGAGCGAGCTCGAGCCCCGCAGCGCTCTGGAACATGAGGTCCCAGCCGTCGCGGCCCTGTTCGAGTCCCAGCACCCACGGTCCGCTCCCGTTTTCAGTCGAGGCGATGAGTCGTTCGTCCATCCATGACAGGAGGCGTGCGGTCAGGGTCATGGCGCGGGCCGATCCATGGAGGAGGCCCCAGGAGAACGTCATCGGTTTCGGGATGAACAGAGGAAGATCGTGGCTCCCGGGCGCGTAGATCGTCCCGTTGGGGAGACAGAATTTCAGCAGGACATCGAAGGCCCGCTGGTGGTTTTTTCGCATAAGGAAATCAGGCGGGGTGCGTTTGTGCAGAAAATAGGCGGCCGCCGCAAGCACGACCCAGGCGCTGTAGGCGAGCACCTCAGGGTTAAAAAAACCGTGGTTTTCGGCGGTCATGTCAGGGAACAGGTTCTGCGTGACGACGTTCTGCGAGAGCGAGCCGTCCAGATAGGCGGTATGGTCGGCGCGGTCATGAATGCTTGAAGCGATATTTATCGACCAGAGCCGGAGCGCGCGCTCCCATTCCCCGAGGTGCGGGTGGACCGGGGACAGGTTGACCGCCCATGCAAGCGCCATCGCGTCCTGGGCGTTTTCCCTGACCTTGGTGTCGATAGCACAGCCGCTGGGCGGAAGAATGCCGGTAAAACGGTCGGCTTCAAAGGCGATGACCTCGCCGACCCTTTTCCTGAGCTCCTCGGAAAGCGACTGACGGCATAACACGCTGCATACGCCGAGAAGGGTGGCCCAGACGCTCGAACGCCAGTTCTCGCCCCACCGTTTCCGCCCGAGGAAGGTATCGACGTCCCGGGAACCGGTCAGGTGCGTTTCGCAGGCCCACCGGACCCCTTTCCGTATCCTGTCCTCGCATTCTTCCCTGGCGATGAACTCGCTTATGATGTCGCTCTTGTCAAGAAACAGGAACGCCCCAAGCACACAGAGGACGTTCAGGTGCGGCCGCACCACGTATTCGATGACCGGCGATGAGGAGGCGACGGAGCGCATGTTGAAGCTCGCGGGGTCGATGCTGCCGAAGAGGCCGGTCGTTTCGTCGACGGCCCTCCATGATTTCAGGTAGTAAGGGACGCTGCGGGAAAGGAGGCGCAGGATCTTGAGGGGTTCCAGAAATTCGTTAAAGTAAAGCATGTCATGGGCTCATAAGTCAGGTCCCGGGCGTCAGGAAACGGGACGTTCCATGGGATAGACCGCCACGGTGTTTTTTTCAGCGGCCTCGCTGCATTTCCTGGCGAATTCACGGGCCGTGTTTGAATCGTACAGGACGACGAAGCCGTCTCCGTAAAAACGCGGGACGCGGTCTCCTGTGAGCCAGGCCGAGTGCAGACTGACCTGCTCGCGGAGAAACTCCTTCCGTCCGCCGGAATACCCGATGCCGATATATGCCATGGTAAACCGTCCGCCATGAAAATAAATCCCGCAGTGCCGGCAACCGCACAACCGTATTTGAAGGATAAGACTGCCGGATGTATTTTCAAAAACCCGAGTTATGCATGGGGCTGTAGCTCAGCTGGGAGAGCGCGACGTTCGCAATGTCGAGGCCAGGGGTTCAATCCCCCTCAGCTCCACCAATTCCTCTTTTTCCCGTGTGGAGACGGCGCGTTGACGCCGTTATGCTCAAGGCAATAATTGTCAAGGCGCGCCGAATTTTATCATAGAGATGTTAACGGGTTCATACTCCATGTCCCATAACCGCCTTGTCGCAACATGCTGCATGCTCCTCTGCTGGGCGGGTGCGGTACTGTCGTATGGCCGTTTCGTGAATTACACTTCTACGCTCTCAGTGTGTGATTTTGCCGGCGATAACGACGTTTTGTGGGTCGCTACGAGCGGAGGCCTTTACCGCTGGAACCCGGCCGGCGGCGCCGGGACCCTCTATTCCGACCCCGCCCAGTTCCCTGACCCGTCGCTCAGCAGCCTCTGTTTAGATGCAAACCGCACGCTCTGGATAGCGAGCGCCGGGGGGTATCTTTACAAAAGGACTTTAAAGGGACGTCCTGCGGTCGTTACTTCCTATTTTACGGCGGGCTGGCGCATCACGGACATCATCTCGTACGGCAGGTATCTTATCATCGGCTCGAATAAGGGGTGCAGCGTTTTCGATACGGCGAAACTTACCGCCTGTAAAAATGCAACCGGTTTCGGCAGCATGTTCGTCAACCCGAAGGTGAACGCGGTCGCCGTTTTCCGCGACACCCTGCTGGTCGGCTGCGAAGAAGGCGTGGCAAAGCTCTATGCCGGGGGCAACGCACTGGAGAACGCGAATTTTTATGATCAGTCAATCTGGATTGCTGATACCGTCAACAGGTTTCCGGTAAAGGCCTTTATCGTCGGGCAGGACGGCTACAGCGCGCAGCGGACGCCGGCCGCCCTGTTCCGGGGCAGTCTTGTTGCATCGAGAGATACGGCAGGAAGTGACCGGGATTCCTGCGAGCTTTTTGCGGACAGTGCCAGAATCGCCGCATTCCCGAGCAGGGTCACCACGCTGTTTGACGGAGGCTGGGGAGCGTGCTGCATCGGCACCAGATACAACTCTTTTTATCTTTGGAACGGGAACGATACCGTCCATGTCGCGATTGACGGCCCGGCATTTACCGCGGCGCATCGGGTGTACGTCGACCGCGAGGGAGTGACCTGGGTTCTCTGCCATCAGATGATACCGGGGATAGGTGCATGCAGAGACGGACGATGGACCTGGTATACTGCGGAAAAATATCCCTTAATGGATTGGGCGTTTAACCTCGGCGACTTCAGGGGGGTTGCCGAGGATCAGGAGGGGAGGATGTGGTTCGGCACCAACGGCGTGAACCTCAAAAGATATGACCGTGATAACGACGCCTGGACTCAGGTCTGCATAGGGTGCGCCGACTACGGAGTTGGTGAGTTCTTCGGGGTGGTGCCGGGGGTCCGTTCATGTTATTCGTGGGCGCGATGTGATGCCGTAGCGCTGGATTCCACCGGTTTTTTATGGATAGCGACGTATAATAATTACGCCGGCAGCCTGATCTGCCATGATCCGCACTTTGAACCTCCGGCGCCGCCGGTGGACACCTCTCTGCCGCCGGCCGTGAAGCATTACCGCTATTTCTTTCCGCCCGGCGATCCTGCTCACAGCAGAAACATCGGCTGTCTATGCGTTGACGCGGCGAACAACCTCATCGTGGGCGATGGTTTTGATGGCAACGGGAAGATCCATGTGCTGCGGCACCAGGGGAATCCTCTTGAACAGGGTTTTTCCTCGATTATTGAAATGCCGTTGTCGTATGGACTTGTTTACGATGCCGCGCCGACTAAGGACTCGCTCACGTATATGGCGACCTCGACCGGTTTTTACACGCTCAATACGAAGTCCAACACCTGCGAAAGCGGGCTCCGGGTCCGCAACGTCTGGGCGCCGGTCCCGCGTGACACGCTTATCGACTCCGCGATAAGGGCGGTCCATGCGGTCGAGATGGAAGACGACCATATCCTCTGGATCGGCACCTCCGACAGCGGGCTTATCAGGTATGATCTGTCAAATCACTCGAAGTCAATGGTGGACGAAACGCACGGCCTGCTCGACAACCGCATATGGGACATTTCCGTCGACCGGAAGAACGGCTGGCTCTGGATCGCTTCCGAGCGCGGCGTTTCGCGGTATTCGCTCGGCTACATCGCAGGCGAAAAGAACACCGGGACCGCTCTCGTGTATCCGAACCCTTTCTCGAGGCGCCGTCATGACGAATTGATATTCGAAAGACTTCCGCCGTCCAGCAGGGTGCTTGTCTATTCGGTGTCCGGAACGCTCCTCGCCTCCCTTTCTCCCGTGGAGAGCGGCACGTACGGCTCGGTGTGCGTCTGGAAGCCGCCGGCATCGGTCGTACCCGGTGTCTATCTGTATGCCGTGCGGTCCGTATCCGGGAACTTCCGGGGGAAACTCATCGTAACTCCCTGACCATACTCTCCACCTATGACAGCAGGGGACACCTTCAGGCCATGAAACTGAAAGGGCGGATCATTTCGGACACCGCGAACGTCTCGATGGCCGCATCGGTCACTGCGGGCACGCAGCTTCTGGAGACCATCATCCTCGCGAGGATACTGGTTCCTGAGGAGATGGGGCTTGTGGCCGTCATCGCCGTGATCATCGGTTTTGTGCGTTCCGTTGCAGACCTCGGCGTCAGCAATGCGCTTATCCATTTTCAGAACACTTCCCGCCGGGTATTTTCCTCTCTCTTCTGGGTGCTTGCGGTCTTCGGCGCCGTCATTTTCTGCGCGTTTTTTTTCGGCCGTCCGGTCGTGTCCCATTTCCTGCCCGAGTCCCCGCTTATCCGGCTTTCAGGCTGGATAGGGCTGATTTTCCTGGTTTCACCGCCGGCGTTCATGTATCAGTTTTTCCTTCAGAAGGAAATGCGTTTCCGCAGGGTGGGGTTTGTCGAGGGCGCGGCGCGCTGTCTGGGCACCGTGACGGTATTTTCCTGTGCGGTGAACCAGGGAGGTGTTTTTTCCTATGTCGCCGGCCAGATCGTCTACAGCGGTACGAAATCGGCGCTGCTGATGCTCCTTTCGTTCCGCCTGATGCCGCTCTGTTTTTCGCTGAAAATGTCCTCGCTGCTGCCGTATCTCCGGTTCGGCATGTTTCAGATGGGTGAGCGTGTCGTCAGTTTTTTCGCGTCGAATGTCGACTATATAATAATAGGTAAATTACTCGGCGTGCGGGAACTCGGGTTCTACAAGATCGCCTATGAACTGGTGACGGTGCCGCAGCGGCTTGTCACTCCGATATTCAACACCGTGACCCTTCCGCGGTTCGCGAAGAACCAGCATGACGATGCCGTGCTGCGCGAGGGCATCCTGCGGGTGCTGCGCATCCTCTCGCTGGTGACGTTTCCCCTGCTGCTTGGCCTTGCGGCGTCCGTGCAGGTTTTTGTCCCCGCTGTCTACGGATCCGGATGGGAACCTGCGGTCCCCCTCCTGTGGCTTCTTACGGTCATGGCCCTCTGCAAAACGGTGGGAAGCATCGGCGGTACCGTGATCATCACCAAAGGGCACGTGAAGGCGGGTTTTATCTGGAACTGCATCATCGCATCATGCAACACCGTGACGTTTCTGGCCGTGGCGCGCGGCGGCGCGTGGACGGTGGCGGCCGCGTATTCCTTCCTTTCGCTGGTGTACCTCCTGTCAAGCTACCGGAGCTATTTTGTCTCCACCATCGGGCTCCCCCTGCGGTCGTTTACCCGCAGTTTCATGCTGCCGCTATTGATAAGCGCGGTCATGGGGACGGCGGTATTCGGCCTTCACTGCGCGCTCGGCCGCGCGGACATGGGGCCGCTTGCCGAACTGGCGGTGCTGGTGCTTTCCGGCGCAGCAACATATGTGCTGTTGATTATTTTACTTATCGGGAAAGAAACGGCAGGATTATTCCAAGGTATTATCGGCACTGGGAAAACATGATAACAGGGTACTGCCGGAGAGGGGCGCAATGGCCGTTTCAATAACCGCCATTCGTGAAGCGAGCCGTCAGGAATGGGAACAGGCGTGCAGGGAGTGCGGCCACGCCACGTTCTTCCACACTCCGCACTGGGCGGCGCTTTTTTCGGCCTCCGGCCGGGGCCGTATCGTGCCGGCCGCCGAGAGGGTCGAATTCAGCGACGGCGCCTCAGCAGTCATGCCGATTGTTTACAAATGGTATCTTTTACGATCGCTTCGTCTCTACTGGTCCATGCCGGCAGGCACCTGCGGCGGA
This sequence comes from Chitinispirillaceae bacterium, assembly GCA_016926315.1. The sequence goes on along the minus strand of JAFGOU010000503.1, from coordinate 1,583 downwards.
TGGGTGTCGGCGGATGCGCTGACCGAAGCGCACGCGCGGCTCCTTGTTGCCCGTCTGGACGGGATCCGTGACCTTGTGTGGCGGGAAAATCCCTACGACCCGCTGCTCAGGGCCATTGAGCTCCCTTGTTCGGCAGACGATTTCACGCAGGCTATAGACCTCCGGCAGGGATTGGCAGCGGCGGAAGCGCGCGCTGACCATGCCCACCGCAAGGCGGTCAGGAAAGCCAGGGAAAAAGGCGTCGTGGCGGTCGAAGCATCGGATTTCGGACAGTGGAAGAGTTATTTTTCACTCTATCAGGATTCGCGCCGACGCTGGAAGGAGAGAAATCTCCCTGCAAACCGCGGGTATGACCGGGCGTTTTTCGACCTCCTCTACCGGAGCCCGGCTGAGCACCGCAGGCTCTGGCTCGCTCAGGTTGACGGAACGCCGGTCGCGGGCATACTCTGTTTTTACTGGAACAGGCATGCGGTCGCATGGCTGGGCGCCGGCGCTGCCGATCATTTCGGCTGCCGGCCCAACAATCTGCTTTACGAACACGCGGTGCGTCATGCCGCCGGAGCGGGGTATCACTGGTTCGACTGCAATCCGAGCGCAGGACTGAAAGGGGTGGTCGAATTCAAGGAGCATCTGGGGGCGCAGAAACTGCAGTCGCGCGTAGTCAACCGGCGTTCGTTTCTGCGGCGGGCGGCCGAATCGTTGAGGGGTATCGTACGGTGAAGAATGCAATCCGGACATTGCCAGTCGGTGCCGCGCTTGCCGGGGCCGCGGGAGCGCTGCTTCTGCTGTGCGCACCGCTGACGAACGACTATCATCCCGCGCGCCTGACCGTCACGTCGCAGGGGGGCGGACGGGTACAGCAGTATCCCGGCGACACGATGTTCATGCCGGGAAGCCGGGTGACCCTGACGGCGCTGCCCGACAGCGGTTTCATGTTCGTCGGGTGGGAAGGAATTCCCTTTACCGCGGCAAATCCACTGGAGCTGACCATACAGCATGATTGTGATCTTACGGCGGTTTTTGAAAGGCCCCCGGCCGGCCTCGTGTTTATAAAGTCAAAGGACAGCGTGTTCCGCATGGGTTCCACCGCGTCTTCTGCGCAGGAGCACGAAAGTCCGCTTCAGGCAGTGCGGTTCGGGCATGATTTTTTCATCGACCGCCACGAGGTCACCCAGCAGGAGTACACGGCCCTTGCCGCGAGCATTCCGGAGATCGGGCCGGGCATAGGGGGCCTTGGCGACAGCCTGCCGGTGTACAACGTGACCTGGTACGATGCCGTGCTCTACTGCAACCTGCGCAGCAGGAACGAGGGGTATGACACCGTTTATTCCTATGCCGGCATCTGCACGGATGCGTCATGTGCCTGGGTGCTCGAGGACCTGGAGATCCATTACGAGCGTTTCGGCTACCGCCTGCCGACCGAGGCGGAGTGGGAGTATGCCTGCCGGGCAGGGACAGCGACCGAGTATTACTGGGGAGACTCTCCGGATTCGGCGGCTTCGGCCGCATGGTACTATGTCAATTCAGGAGGCCAGTCGCAGCCTGTATGCCGCCTCAGGCCGAACGCCTTCGGGATTTACGAT
>JAFGOU010000502.1 GCA_016926315.1 Chitinispirillaceae bacterium | reverse complement strand
TATTCCCCTTCAACTCCTTTGGCCGCCCGGTCTGATACCAGACGAATGCGCTGTCGTACATGCCGCGACGGCAGTAAACGAGCGCGATGAACCCGGCCGCGGTCGATGCATTTTCCAGGTCCTTAAACCAGGTAAACTCACGGTGCGCGGCCTTAAAGGCGAGGTCTGCGCTGTCGAGCTCTCCGGCTTCGTACCAGACCCTGCCGGTATTAAAAAGGTACTGGGCCTGCAGGAGCGGCAAATCGGCCCGCGCGGCCTGAACATAAGCTTTCTGATACTCCCTGACCGCGGAGGGAAAATTACCGTCGCCAAAAAGCTGCGATGCACGGGAGCCGTAAAGCCGCGCGGTCGAACCGGGGTCAAACTGTTTGCCGGAACAGGAGACAAGACAAAGGGGGATAACCGTACCTGCCAGAAGTGAGATACCCCGAAGCGTCCTCATTGCGTATTTTTTTTTCCGCAATCCGCATTCTTCATTCCGCATTCCACCATTCCTGCTCACGGTTCCTCCTTCAGCATCTTATCCTCCGGCTTTCCCACAGCCTGCCGCACGAGCCAGTTTTTCTGCAACCCGCGCATCATGGTCTCGGCCTGGTCCAGATTGTCCTGCACCTGACCCAGCATGGGCGCGAAATTACCGGAGAGGTCCTTGACATTTTCCATGATGACCGAGGCATCGCCCAGCGACTTCTGCACCGTGGTCATGAGCGTGGCAACCGAATCAGCCAGGCCGGCGCCGGTCGCTCCGGCTTTGTTGAGCGTGGCGAGGAGCAAATCGACCTGCTTCATCATGCGGGTTGACTGGACCGTAATGCCGTTTACGTTGGTCATGATGCCCTGTACCTGGCGTACCAGGGAGTCTTCATTCAAAAGCCGCCCAAGATTGCCCTTTCCTTCGGCAATACCCCTGATGATCAGCTCCACCTGCTCCACCATGCCCGCGATCTGACCGGTCATTTTATCGATCCTGAATGAGTATCCGCCCGCAAGCGTGTCGCCGTTTTCGGCAAGCCCGGCGGAATCGGTCCCGCCCGTGAGCTGGATTTCCCAGTCGCCCACGACCAAGTTTTTCTGGCTGAGCACCGCCTTTACGTCTTTTTTAACGAAACTCCGGTAGGCGGGATCGACCTTGAAGGTGACGCCGATGCACCCTTCCCGCACCAGGGTCACGCCGTCGACATGGCCGATGGCCATGCCCGAAATACTCACGCTGTTCCCCTTTGCAAGCCCGAGGTTCTGGTCGTAGAAGGCGTGGAACCTGAGCCACGGTTTGAAAAGGTTGGAGGTGACCAGCGTATACGACAGGAGCGCGAGGATCGTCAGCAGGGGGATGATGACGAACAAGCCGACGAAAAAGGTACGGTGTCGCCTGACAAAGGATTCGCGGGGTTGATGAACGGCCGTTGAAGTGCGAGTCATAGCGGAAGTCCTGTCTATGGTTACGACGCCACAGGTCTGGAAACGGGCGATAACCCGCCGTTCTCCAGAAAAAACCGATGCACCGGCAGATGAGGCCACAGACCGATATCGTGCGTTATCATGATGATACCCATGGCTTCCTTTTTCCATCGTGCTTCGATAACGTTCAGGAGACCGAGCGCGGTCTCGACATCCACGCCCCCGACCGGATCGTCAAGCAGAAGCAGGTCCGGTTTTCCGATGAGCGCCCGGGCGAGCGCAACCGCCTTGTTCTGAAACACCGAAAGCGCTTCAGGATACTGGTGGTCGGCATTGACAAGCATCAGCCCTTCCATTTCTTCATGCACCCTGGCATGTATCTCTTTTTCGCTCATCCGTCCATGGTTTCGCAGCGGCAGGGCGATATTCTCAAAAACGGTGAAATTCGAGATGAGCGCCCCGGTCTGGAACAGGTATCCGATGGAGCGGCGCTCATTGAGCAACCGGGTTTTTGTATACCCAATCAGGTCCCGCCCGTCCCAGAGAACGCTGCCCGAACGGGGCTGTTGAAGGCCGACGCACAGCTCAAGAAGCGTGCTCAAACCGTGGCCGCTTCTTCCGCTCACGAGCACGATCTCGCCCCGGGTCGCTGAAACGGTGATACTCCGGAGCACCGGCAGGACGCCGTAGGAAAACGTTACGTCCCTCAGTTCGATGTTACCGGGCATAAAAACCGCCCATCACCATGCCAACGGTGACCATAACGCTGACGGCAATTACTCCGGTCATCGATCCCACCACCGATTTGATCGCCGCCTGAGGAACGCCGCGTATGGTGGCGACCTTGAGCCCGTAGTGGCAGCTGACGATCGCAATGATGACACCGAACACGGTGCTCTTGAATACTGATATGACGATATCGACGGTGGAGAACGCATTGAGGACTTTCGAGAGGAAGATGGTAAAGGGTATCTCCACGGTAAAACTCGCCACCATAAGCCCGCCCACAATCGCGACCATGTCGAAATACACGTTGAGGCAGATCATGGCGCCGATCATGCCGGCAAGCGCTGGCATGACGAGAAAGTAGACCGGGTCGATGCCCATGACTTCTAGCGCAGCGACCTCCTTGTTTACCCGCATGGTGCCGATGTGCGATGCGAGCGCGGCGCCGGACCGTCCGATCACCACGATGGCGGTGAAAAAGGGACCGAGCTCCCGCACCACCGCGATGACGAGTATATTGCCGAAATATTCCGAAACACCGAACTTCGGCATGTTGGTCGTTGCCTGCATGATAATGGTGCTGCCTGCGACAAACGCGATGGCGCTGACCAGTCCAAGCGCTTCAACGCCGGTATAGAGCATCTGCCTCGAAAGCTGGCTGAACACCGCCATTATCGATGAGCGTGACGGCCGCAGCAGCAAGGCGAGCGTTGCAAAGAACAGCCGGACCATGGCCGTCCAGTTTTCAACGGCAACAATCACAACCTTTCCGGTCCGGGTAATGGCCCTTGCGACGACCCGTACCATATCACCCTTCCGTCCAATCGGTGAAACGTTGCCAGAAAATCTCGCGGCACGCCAGATCGCCTGCCGCCACAAGGACCGGCTCGCCGAACAGACCGAATTCCGTATTGAACGCGGCTTTCTGAGCCGTAACCTGGCTGCGCGAAAGTTTGTCCGTCTTTGTCAATACGGGCAGTACGGGTTTGCCGAGTTTCCGAAGCCAGACGAAGGCCTCCTGGTCCATGTCGAGACCGATGTGCCTGCTGTCGACCAGCCAGAGAATGCCTTTCAGGTTGCGCCTTTTTTCGCAGTAATCGCCTATCAGGCCGGACCAGCGCTGTTTTTCGTTTCTGCCGGTTTTGGCGAACCCATATCCCGGCAGGTCGACCCAGAAGATGGCCGGGTAAATGGCGTACAGGTTTGCGCAGATGGTCTTCCCCGGCGTTTTTGAGGTCCGGGCCAGACCGTTATGGCCGCACATCTGGTTGATAAAGGTCGATTTTCCCACATTCGAACGGCCGAGCAGACAGAACTCGGCGCCCGGAGAATGAGGCAGTTCCCGCAGCGTACCTGCTGACACGATAAACCGGGGATTTTCCGGTTGCACTGGCATGGGTGATCCCTCCAGAGAATCGTTTAAAGTATACCATGGGCCGGACCCCCGGGCAATCGGATTACCGGGAAACACGCCTGTCATGATCCGCTCGGTCGGCAGGTGTATCAGAAACTATTTTAGGGCAATGAGAAGAAACCTGATTCCGCCTTTTTACCCACCATCATCAAGGAACCCGCAATGACCGTCCAGGAAGCGATTCGTATCGTAATAACAGGAAAGCACCTTTCCGTTGAGCAGGCGACCGCCGTTTTCGCGCAGATCATGGAGGGCAACGCCACCGATGCCCAGATCGCCGCCGTTATTGTCGCCCTGCGGATGAAAGGCGAAACCCCTGATGAGATCACCGGCGCCGCAACGGTCATGCGGGAGAAGGCGACCCCCGTCCTTCCCGC
>JAFGOU010000047.1 GCA_016926315.1 Chitinispirillaceae bacterium | reverse complement strand
CGGTTCAACCGGTGAATTTCATCGATAAAAAGCAGCTCCCGTTCACCCAGGTTGGTCAGGCTGCCGGCAAGGTCTCCTTTTTTTTCAAGCACCGGACCCGAGGTGGTAAGAATGCCGACCCCGAGCTCATGCGCCAGGATTCGCGAGAGGGTGGTCTTGCCGAGACCGGGAGGCCCGCAGAAAAGGATATGGTCGAGCGCTTCGCCGCGCCGTTTTGCCGCCTCAACGAAAACGCCGAGGTTTTCCTTTATCGTATCCTGACCGATAAAATCGGAAAAACGTTCGGGCCGGAGCGCGGCATCGAATCGTTCATCGTCACCCTCGTTCTTGGCGCCTGACACTATTCGTCCGGTTTCATCCATTCCAGAACCCTTTTACCAGCCGGTTGCATGGCCGCAGTCGACCACCGGCCCCACTCATTTTCCACCGCTTCGTGATTCTTTACTTTCAACCGACAACCACCACCTGCAAATTATTTTATATAACCTGCAACGCCTTCTTTATCCACTCTTCGACCCCTGCCTCGGCCCCGCCATCGCCGGCAAGCGTCTGCGCAACCCGCTCCACTGCCCGGGCGACCTGCTTATCATTGTATCCGAGCGAAACGAGCGCCTCAACGGCCTCTTCACGCGCACCGGATATCCTTCCTGTCGTTTCGATTCCGGCAGCCTGATTGGCCTGTTCCGCCCCTCCGAAACCGGTCATTGTGAATGTATCCCTTAGTTCCACGAGCAACCGCCCTGCGGTTTTGGCGCCGACCCCCGGTATTTTTGTCAGGCGCGACGCGTCGCCGGTCGCGACGCAGCGTATCAACTCGTCCGCCGTCATTTTTGACAGGATGCCGATCGCGGTCTTGGGGCCTATGGAGCTGATCGTAATGAGCCGCCTGAACAGCTCCCGCTCCTTTTTTGTCAAAAAACCGAAGAGCCGCTGCGCGTCTTCCCGCACGTGAAAATGGGCATACAACTTTGCTTCAGAGCCGGGCGCGTTCAACCGTTCGTAAACGGAAAGGGGAATGAACAGTTCATAGCCGACACCGTGCGCTTCGATCGTCACGCGGCCCGGCTCTTTTTCCGCAATAATTCCCCGCACAAAATCGATCATACCCTCGTGCCCCCCGCCACGGTCCTCCCGGCCGATCTGTTGTTTTTTGCTTCGCCGATCGCCTGACGTAACGGCGCATGATAGAAATCGCACAGTGCAACGGCAAGCGCGTCAAAAGCGTCTGTCCGGCTAAAAGTTCCGGGAACGGAAAGGAGCATGCGCACCATATATTCCACCTGCGTTTTTTCGGCATTGCCGTTTCCGGTAATTGACTTCTTAATCTCGCGCGGCGAGTATTCACTGATGAGCGCCCCCCTTTTCTGCGCCGCGAGCATAAGCACGCCGCGGGCATGTCCTAAAAGCAGCGTGGTGTGGACGTTTTTTCCATAAAACGCCTGCTCGATCGCCACGCGACCGGGCACATACCGGTCCATACACGCTTCGATGCCGTCATAGATGGACAGGAGCCGCTGCGGCAGCGGCGCGCCGGAACTGGTCGTGATGACGCCGCAATCGATCCATGCTACGGCGTTATGGTCCGCCCTTATGACGCCATATCCGGTCACTGCCGTTCCGGGATCGATCCCTAAAATGATCATTGCACACCCTTCAATCACCGTTGTCAGTTGTTGCCACGAAAGAAAAACGCTTGTTGCTGTCGACCGGCATCTGAAAACGCACAGCTTTCCTTATTCGTTTGTCAGACGCTCCATGGTCTCGGTCGATACGTCAAAATTGGCATATACGTGTTGGGTGTCGTCAAGCTCATCCAGCGCTTCAACAAGCTTGATGATTTTCGACGCGTTCTCGCCCTCGAGTTGGACCGGATTATCGCCGATCTTGGTTATTTCGGCCGACGACGGCTTGATGTTCATCTTTTCCAGTGCCTGCCGGACCGTTTCGAACGCCTCCGGCGAGGTGGAAATTTCATACTCCTCGCCCTGCACGGAGAGGTCATCGGCGCCCGCTTCGATCGCGATCTCCATGAGCGCGTCCTCCCCCATTGCATCCTTGGGCACCAGAATGATCCCCTTGGATTTGAACATCCATGATACCGAGTTGGTCTGGCCCAGATTGCCGCCATGCTTGGTAAGCACATGGCGTATCTCGGCAACGGTCCTGTTCCGGTTGTCGGTCATGCATTCGATCATCACGGCGACGCCCCCCGGTCCATACCCCTCGAACGTCACCTCTTCGTACGAAACGCCTTCAAGCTGGCCCGTTCCTTTCATGATGGCATTGTCAATGTTCTTTCCCGGCATATTCGCGTTACGCGCACTGGTCACCGCCGCCCTGAGGCGGGGATTGGCATTTATATCCCCGCCGCTCATGCGAGCGGCAACGGTTATTTCCCTTATCAACCGGTTGAACAGACGGCCGCGAGCAGCATCGGCCTTGCCTTTCGACCTTTTTATGGTCGCCCATTTCGAATGACCTGACATAGAATACCTCGCTTGGAAAATTGTTACCTGCTATTGCGCAAACACGGCGTTAGGTCCTTGCGGACGTAACGCAGGGCTTGGCAAGGTCATCGAGCGCCAGCTGCTCGACTGCCGGAATCTCCGAACCCAGAAATGCGGCCGCAAGATCCTTGAATCGCGGCGTAAGGTCGGTGACGATGAATCGGCTCGCCTCCTTGCCCCCGTCTTTTCCGGGATAAAATCCATTAAGGGCCATCAGAATGTCCTGCACCTCCTTGGCGGTCCAGAGCGCGCTGTCCAATAGATGGATTCGGGTGCTTACCATTTCCTGGATCATTGGAAGGAGCAGCGGATAGTGCGTGCACCCGAGAATGATGCAGTCGATGTCGAGGTCGAGCATTTCGGCCAGATAATACTGTACGGCAAGCCGGGCGATATCGTGGTTATGAATCCCCTCCTCAACAATCGGCACAAAGAGCGGGCATGCTTTTTGATATACCTTTATTGCAGGGTCCAGTGTCTGGACCGTCCGCGCGTAAGCGCCGGCGCGAATCGTTGCCGCGGTCCCGATAACGCCAATCCTCCGTTCGGCGGTGCGCAGCACTGCGGCGCGGGCTCCGGGGAGTACCACGCCGACCACCGGAATCTCCTTTACCATTGCTTCAATCGACTCGAGCGCCACTGACGAGACCGTATTGCAGGCGACAACGAGCAGCTTTATTTCCATCTCCTCGAGAAACCGGGCATCCTGTCTGCCGAAAGTGGAGATGGTCTCATCCGACCTGCCGCCGTAGGGAACCCGTGCCGTGTCGCCAAGATAGATGATACGCTCACCGGGCATGAGGCGGAACAACTCCCTGACCACGGTCAGGCCGCCCATGCCTGAATCAAACACCCCTATCGGACGCGCATCACTCATAATCTTGATCTAGCTTCTTCTTAAAGGACAGCAATGCCTCGTAGATGGCGTTGGCCATCTCTTCCTGAAACTTCCGGCTTGCAAGCAGCCTTTCTTCCGACCGGTTCGAGATAAAACAGGTCTCAATGAGAATCGACGGCATATACGCTCCATTGAGCACCCAGAAATTGGCCTGACCGATCCCCCGGTCCTTGCGAGAGACCTTTTTTACCAGCGACGTCTCGAACTGCCGGTCAAGGAAAATACACAGTTCCTGACTTTCGCGCAGGTATTCGTTGCCCGCCAGATCGATCAGCACGTTCTGCAATGCGCCGTAGTTCTGCGGTTTCTCTTCGAGTTGAATGACAGCATTTTCACGCATTGCCGCGAGCTTGTCTTCTTCGTTTTTCGCCTGGGAAAGAAAATAAACTTTATACCCCTTCGTTGTCTCCTTCTTTTTCCGGGAACCTGAGGTGGCGTTGGCATGGATGCTTACAAAGAGATCGGCCTTACGCTCATTCGCCATCCTTGTCCGTTCGCCGAGCGGAATGAAAACATCCTTTTCCCGCGTGAGGAACACACGGATGTCCTTATGGCGCTTGAGCCGGTCGCGCACTGCGAGGGCAATCGCAAGCACCACCTCCTTCTCCCTGGTGCCCCCCGGACCTATTGCTCCGGGGTCCTTGCCGCCATGCCCCGGATCTATGACAATGGTGCTTATCGATGAATTCGCCGCACTTTTAATGACCGGTTTGTCTCCCGGTACCGCAGGTCCTCCCGGCTCCGCGGAAAACGAAGGGCGCTCCAGTGCAAGTACTTTACCGGTACTGTCCCATTGGACTTTTTTAAGCCCCGACGTTGCAGCAACGTCGAGTATAACCTCAAAGGGGAGGTAGAGTGCGGGACCGACGCGGACAGGTGCAATTCCCATCCGGTGAAGTCCGCCGTTTTTCTGATAAAACAGGTTATTCTGAGTAAACAGGTAGCGTGCCGAGTCGGTGGTGCACGACAGCTGGCGTGCGGCAGTGTTCCATTCCCACGAGCAGCCGAACTCGTCAAAAAGCTGCGGGACCGCGGCCCTGAATCCCTCGGCCGAAGAAATAGCCGGAATGGTAAGCGTCGTGCCTGACGGAACAAAACGCAGCGTCAAGTCGGCATGAACGATACCCGCCATGATCATGCAGCATGCAAAGCAGCAATGCAGGTTCCCCTTCATGCGCGGTTTTTCATGTTTCTTAGTTGGGCGAGCCTTCGTTTGTTGTCCTTTTCAGCTATTTTCTGCCGTTTATCGTATTTTTTCCTGCCCCGGCACAGACCGATCTCCAGTTTTACCCACTGCTTTTTAAAATAGAGGGAAAGCGGAATGAGCGTCAGTTTTTTTCGCTCTACCTCAGCCGTAAGTTGAGCGATCTCCTTCTTATGCAGCAGCAACCTGCGTTTCCGGAGCGGATCGGGCGCATACCCGCCGATCCGCTCATACGGATTGATATGAACATTGTGAAGTATGATTTCGCCTTTGTGACAATAGGCATACCCCTCTGAAATAGTAACCCGCGCGGCACGGGCCGATTTTACCTCCGAACCGGTCAGCGCTATGCCTGCCTCCACTTTTTTCAGAATATCGTAATCGTGATAGGCTTTTCGATTATTCGCGATGATCTTCATCTGGGAGAAAAATACTTGCCGCTGGTGAAAACAGGCAAAGAAGAACGACGCACCGGCACTTGCTACGCTGACGATTCCGCTTTGCTGCCGGCTGTACATCCGGTATTTTTAAACAATGCAAACCATACATACGATGTGGACGGCATGCCTCTTCCTTTTGCTGTGCTCCTGTGCCCGGGCCCAGAACGATTTTACCGCCCAGCGCCGGCTCATGGTAAAGGAGCAGATCCAGGCCCGAGGGGTTAGCGACTCAGCGGTTCTTGCTGCAATGCAGAAGGTCCCGCGCCATGTCTTTGTTCCGCCGCGGCTGCGCAGCGGCGCCTATGAAGATCACCCGCTTCCGATCGGACACGGCCAGACCATCTCCCAGCCCTATATCGTTGCGCTCATGACCGGGGCGCTCGACCTCACACGAAATAAGAAAGTACTTGAAATCGGCACGGGCTCCGGATATCAGGCGGCAATCCTGGCAACGTTATGCGATACCGTCTTTTCCATGGAAATCATCAAACCTCTCGGCAAGAGAGCGGCGGATACGCTTGCCGCCCATGGATTTTCAAACGTGCGGGTGCGTATCGGCGACGGATATAAAGGATGGGCCGAACACGCACCCTATGACGCGATCATCGTGACCTGCGCGCCGACCCACATTCCGGAGCCGCTGAAAAAACAGCTTGCCGAGGGAGGTATCATGGTCATCCCGGTGGGCGAGCGCGGACATCAGGAGCTGCTCCTTCTGGAAAAACGAAACGGCAGGATCACGAAGAAAGCCATCATACCGGTGCGATTTGTGCCGATGACCAAAAAAGACGGCGGAAACTATTGACCCCGGCTCAATGGCTCATGATAAGCGAGATCGATATACGCATCTTCGGATTATCATCGTACACGAATGCGCGCTCGAAATTGATCATGCCCCCCTGGGCAAACCGTGTTGAAAAGGCATGGTATTGTTCCCGTACCACTACTCCTATGTTGTAATGCCAGTAATAGTGCACCCCCGTTCCCTTGAATCCTGACTGAAACATGTTTTGCAGAATGATACCGTTGTTGAATCCTATGCCGATGACCGGTGTGTACTCGAGCGGAAGCGCTTTGATACGGAGCGCTTTGCCTCCTATGATTTCATTCACGCCCGTGATATAATTGTGTTTTCCGTAATAACTGTTCGTGGAATGGAACAAGGCTTTGACCCGGTACCATACGAGCGCGTGCGGGACCTCAATCGGAAGCATGAGACCTATGCTCATGCCCTGTTTCCCTATGGTGTCGCTGTAAAACATGGGAAGCGAAATGGGAATGATATCAAGACCGATCTCAAGCGTTGCCGACTTCTCCCGGATCACCATCTCTTCAGGAGCGAAGTACACTTTGGTTTTTGCTGCAAGTTCCCCTTTCTGCATCAGGTCTCTCGCGCTCTGCTGCCTGATACTCTCGACCACGTCGCTTGATTGCGCAACCAGCAGTTCGATCACCTCCATATCAGATTTGCTGTAATTGTCCTTGCCGTACATGCGCACCAGATTGAGCACGCCGACCACCTTGTCTCCCTGCTTGATCGGATACCCCAGATAGGATTGGAGAAAATCCGGAATCGGTTTAAGTCCTTCCGGCACTTCGCTACTGCCACCCTCAATGACGATCGGCTGCCCATTTGAAAAAACCCATTTGGAGGCAAGCGCAAAGGCTTCCGAAACCCAGAATTCCGCTTTGAACCGGTCACCGGTACGCTCCGCCACCACCATTTTCCCCTTTGGATCGACAAATATGAGAGCGCCGCCGTCAGATTTTGACACGCGTACGGTCTGGTCCAGAAACGCGGAAGGAAGCATGACGCTGCCGACCTGCATGGTATCGGATTGCAGCGCCGCCGGTTTCGCAGCATCCTTTGCCGCTGCTGATCCGGACAGGATGCAGATACTGCAACAGACGATTACCAGCAACCGAAACAGTGTTTTCCCGGGGCAGGGACCAATACGGCAGTGCCGTGCCCCTAAGTTTCCTGAAAGCAAGCAAATAAAGCCGCCATCACGACCGCGGCCAAATGCGATTAGTGTATTGCTCATAATGATAAGAGTTTCCGGATACTCTTATTCATTGTACTCTTAATGCGAAAAAGAGGCAAGCCGCGCCGATTGCAGGAACCAGTGTAAAAAGAATCCCCCGGGCTATCCCACCCTCTCGCGTTCAGCCCCAAAAACAGGTTTCCGACGTGCAAAAACCTGCCGCGATCTGCCAGATGCGACTCTTATCATCAAAAACCGCTCATATGCCGCCATTCACCTTTCCGCGGAGGAGACTGGCGACGGTGGAATGCGTTTCCGGTGATCCGCGCCTGCAAGAATCTGCAATTACAATAACGACAACAAGTTACGAAACACGCCTTGACGTCCTGACCGTATCCGGGTATAATTAAAATACCCCGGATACTGCAAATACTGCATGTACTGCATCTACGACACGAGTATCACACTGCATCACCGATCAGTTTAGGCGCTTAACATATGAAAACAACGTCACAGGAACAGCATCAGAGCGACTACGTCAAAATAAGCGAAGCGGCGGAGTTGCTTCATGTCGATCCGACAACCGTTCTGCGCTGGATCGGAAAAGGGTATATCAGGTCAACGCGGTATCCCAGCGGCAGTCACCGGATCAAGCGGTCCGAGATTAAAAGGTTTCTGAATGAGTCACGACACATAAAAACCGGTTACAAGATAATGCTTATCGACGATGATGAGATGTTTCTTTCGATGATGACGGATCTCCTCAAGGAGTGGGACATACCGCTTGAACTGAAAACCTTCAGCGACGGACTCTGCGCTCTCCTGGAATTCGGTTCGTTCAGGCCGGACCTGGTGGTTCTGGATTACCGGCTCCAGGAGGTCAACGGGATCGTCCTTTCACAGAAGATCCATGAGACGGTAAACGTTCCTATTCTGCTCATATCGGCCTACATGGATGAACGCGCGCTTCGGGACGCCAGAATCGCGGCGTTTCTAAAGAAACCATTCACCGCAGACGAGTTCAGAAAAGCGGTGGAAACGTGTCTTTCGATCACGATCAGGCTCATGCCCGGCGTGCAGCATGAAAACGCCGTGGAACCGTCGGCAGAGAAAGGGGTCTCCACACCGTGAACGTGACCTGTCCATCATGCAGAAAAAGCGACTCCGTGTTTATCCTGGACCGGGGAATGAAAAGGATCGTGCGTGCGGCAGCCAATAACAGCCGGTTTGCCTGCATAACCTGCATGATAACGTGGCGGTACCAGAAACCGATCGACTATCAGGAACTGGCAAAGACCGACGAGTGCCGCACGCTGATCAGGAAACGGTTCAAACAAAGCCGACCGCATATAAAAAGGGCGGTCACGGTATGACTGTAATGAAATCAATGCCGCTGACAGAGCTGGTCCCGGGCATGGTGTCTGAAAACGAGCTGTATTCCGAAAAAGGAGAGCTCCTTATCGCGAAAGGGGTCACCATTTCCGACCGTATCATTTCCCTCATGGAAAAACGCAATGTATTTACCCTCTATTACAGGTCTAAAAATGAGATCGAAGAACTCGACCGGCTGATCGCGGGCGATTTCCAGAAATTCGACCCGCTGGACTTTGGAACCGAACCGGCCATTGCCGGGGTGCGGACGGTACAACCGGCGTCGCCGCACGTGCCGATCCGCCCCCCGAAGCTCCTGGAGTCTCCTGAGCTGCGTGCGATAAAAAGCGGGAAACAGGGATATACGCAACTGTTGCACCATGAGCGGGCGTTGGAGCTTGACAAGCTTGCCAAGCTGCAGGTCCTTCCCGACAAGCCCTTTGGCGTTCCGATCGATGAAAAGGCAACCCAGATCCCGGTTGGTAAACGGACCGAAGCGTATAAAACAGAAGTAACCTCCTCCTACCAATCGGCCCTCGATGAAACGGTCAAGGTTCTCACCAGCCTCGCCGACGGCTCCTGGTGCGACGCGCGGCGGATCAGGACCATTGTTGAACGGTTCGTCAAGCTGTTCGTGACCGACCGCTGCGTGCTGCTCAACATCTCCGGAACAAAACATGCCGACGAATATGTGTTCCACCATTCGCTCAACGTCTGCCTGCTCTCGATCAACATCGCGGCGGCGTTCGGCTACAACGAACAGCAGATCGCGGAGATCGGCATGGGTGCCCTGCTGCACGATATCGGCATGCTGCTCATCCCGGACCATATCCGTTTCAAGGTGGCCAGACTTTCGGTTGACGAGCGGTTTGAAATCCAGAAGCACCCGATCCTCGGGCTTCATCTCCTTGAAAAAGTAAAGAATCTGCCGCCCGCGGTGCCCTATGTGGCCTATCACGCCCATGAGCGTGAAAACGGCCGGGGATATCCGAAACAGCGCAACGGCCGTCTCATACACGGATTTGCCAAGGTCGTGCAAATCGCGGACATGTACGAAGCAATGTGCTCCCCCCGCCCCTACCGCGCGGCCATGATCCCGTTCCGCGCAATGGCGCACCTGATCTTTCTCAGCCGCACGGGCGTGGTGTCTCCCGGCATCCTCAAGGCCTTTTTGAAGTATGTCTCGCTTTTCCCGGTCGGAAGCCTGGTGGAGCTTTCCGACAACACGATCGGCAAAGTGGTCCAGTCGAACGGCACGTCCTATTCGAAGCCCATCATCAGCATCCTGGCAAACGCACAAGGCGGGCATCTTTCAAACGGGAGCATCTACCAGATCGACCTGTCCGGGAACAGCAGCCTCTCCATCATCAAGGCGCTGCCGTATGACCATCTTGGCGACAAAAATATCATGGAGGGATTTTAAGAAAAGGATATTCATATATGAAGGGTTGCAGCAGCATGAGCGACAATTATTTGAATCCCGCGACCGGAACCGTTCATCCAGATGGTGTTCGTGCCACGGTCATTGAATTGACCGGCCAGACAAAACAGTCACGCATGGTACTCAATAACCAGACGCTGGTCGTGCTCTATTTCCCGTTCCGTCTCGGCCGCCTGTCGCGCAGCGATCCGAAGAGCACCGCCAGACAGGATCTCCTGCTCCCGGATTACCGTCCCTTTTTTGTTTCAAGAAATCATATCGTCTTTGACCGGAAAGGCGACGATATCGTTATTATCGATGAGTCAAGTACCTGCGGCACCATCGTCGACAACGCGCTCATCGGCAGGATGACCGACGGCCGCAACCTCGCGATCCTCAAGCCCGGTCAGCATGTCATTTCAATCGGCGGGCCCGGATCCCCGTATCTGTTCAACGTCCTGGTACGGCAGCAGAAGCCGTCCGACTTTCTCGCCCTGGACGGCTCCATACCCGACCAGCTGCCGCAGGCGCGCATGCTGTACCGGAAGCTCTGCGAACTTGAAGCCGGGATCATCGGCGACGGTGCGATGGAACGCGCAACCCGCGTACGCACGGCCGAGGAGATGGCACGGGTCATGGTAAAACGGCGGGACCTGCTCGATCCGCTGCGGTGCATCGCCTCCAATCCCCTGTGCGGCGCCGACTACCTCGCCCGGCACTCGGTAAATGTCGCCATTTTCATGGTCGCGCTCCACCATACCCTCAAAACGCCAGGAGACCAGATCGAAAAAATCGCCGCTGCCGCGCTCCTGCACGATATCGGCATGAACGGCGTTGATCCGCAGATCGTCGGCAAAGTCGGCGCGCTTTCGCGAGAGGAGTATGCGGCGATCCAAAAGCATACGGTGCGAGGACATGAACTGATCATTGGTCCGGAAGACACGAGCGAACTGGCCGCCTCATTCGCGGCAAACCACCACGAACGGATCGACCGCAGCGGTTATCCCGGAGGCGCGTATATGCTTTCCGACCACCTGCGGCTCATAGGGTTCCTTGACGCCTTTGAGGCGCTCACCCATGACCGGCCGCACCGGCAGGCATTCTCGCCCCCGGAAGCGGTCCGCATGCTCACGGGGCGGGAGAACAGCGCGTTCGATCTGGACACGCGCAAGGCGTTTCTCAACGCGTTCTCGTTCTTTCCGGTTTCGAGCATCGTCAAGTTAAGCACCGGCGAAGTGGGCCAGGTAGTGGGAATCAATCAGGGACGGCCGTTCGCGCCGGTCGTCAGAATCGTGCAGAGCCTGAGCAGCAGGGAGGACGAAAAAGGCCGCATCGTTGATCTCGGCAACGAGCATCTTATTTCAATTGTAAAGGAAATCTCGGAGCGGGAGTTGCTCCAGCGGTATCTGTCGAGATGATGCGTGCAGGCAAAGACCCGGTGCCGCCGGTCAATACATGACCGGTATCTCCTCCGCCCCCGCTATTCCATCCACCTTTAGTATGTAGGCTCCGGACGAAAGCGTCCGGTCAAAGCGCACCTCCAGCCGGTTCCCGGTTTGCAGGGTGGAGATGCCCGGCACCTCCCTGCCCCGGAGATTGAAAAGCGCCAGTGTGGGGGCCGCAAGACCCTCAAAGAAAAGATGGCTGGTTGAGCGGTTGATCCGTTTGTACCGATATGCCGGCCTCGACGGTTTCAGCACCTCTCCGGCCGCCCCTACGCGCGCCTCCGTCTGGCCGAACCGTATCCAGTTGACGTTCAGATTGTTGCTGCCCGAGGGAATTGAAAACACCAGCGCCACATTCTGCAGGCCAGTCACCCGTTCCGTTATTGTATCGCTCATCGTCATCCAGGTGGTCGCGCCGCCGGTTGACGGGACATCCAGCTCGGCGAGCAACTGCCCCGTCCGCGAGCCCAGCCTGACCGCTATGCTGTTTGTCGCAACGCTCGTCGCGACCCGGAGCGATACCCGTGTCGGTCCAATGTACCCTGAATCAGGGGTAAAATTGATGGTGTCATACCGTACCCAGCCGTTATCACTTATTCGCGTCACCATCCAGCCGAGCGGTTCGCCGCCTCTCACTATCGTGTCCGTGGCGTTGCTCATGGCAGAGGAGCGATCGACCTGGATGGTGTCATGGTACGCATTCGGCACGCCGATGCCCCGCAGGGTCTTGGGGATGCGGTCATCGGCATTGATGGACCATGGCGTTGTTGCGGTATTGAAGTAGAAAAACTCGGCCCCAGCCACACGCTTCTGGTTGGTGGTAATGGAGCCGCCGAGCTCATTGCCGCCGCAGTGCCAGAACATGATCCACCGGTCCAGGCAATGACAAATTCCCGGATGAATGGTGGCGCTGTTGGTGTTCTCGTTCATGAGGTCTGCCCTGAACGTGTAAGGACCGGTAAGGTTGGCAGCCGTGGAATAGGAAATGCGCTCAGCGCTTGTAGGCCAGTGCGCGTAAAAAAGATACCAGAGGTTGTTCTGCCTGATGAACCACATTCCTTCCTTGTAATCGCGGGACGTGCCGATGCCGCCGGTGATATCATGGCGCGTGCCGATCGCGTCATCAAACGTCTCGTTCAGCTTTCTTAGGTACACATAGTTCGGGGTGATATTAACGATGTCCCAGCATATGTAATACACGCCGTTTCCGCTGTCGACCACGAACGGATCGAGCGCTTCGTCGCCGCAGCCCCGCATCCAGGTCGAATCCGCGATAAACGGGCCGGTGGGACGCCGCGCCTTCGCATGCCCGACATGGGCAACACCGTCCCGGGTAATGCCGGGCCAGTACAGGTGGTAAGGATACTCCCCGGTGCCGAGCTTGTGCACGGTGGGCGCCCACATATGGTCGCGGTCGGCGTCGATCCACGGAACGTCCGCTTCGGTGAGCACCACGCCCGAATCGTGCCAGTGGTAGAGGTCGGTGGTGGTCCAGCAGTGGTGATTGATATTGCGTATGCTTCCGGCGCCGACCGGATCCTCGGTGGTGTACATATACAGGACACCGTCATCGACAAGCGGCGAAGGATTGGGCGTACCGATGTCCCTGCATACGAGCTGATTGTCGGCAAAGATGAAAAAAGAAAAAATGCACACACCGATCATAGCCCGTTGAGCCAGCTTGGACACCGGTTCAGCGCTCCGTGTCATATTCCCCCCCTCTTTTTTCTGTCTTAATAAATTATATCGAGGGGGACATGTGCATGCACTTTCTTCAGATTCTATCGGTTGAAAACGACTGTAACCGAATGCCGTGCCCTGGCAGCCGCGCTACAATACGTGAGACGTATTCCGTGTGAGGGGGCTTGCATGAACCGTTACCTTGCGTGAGGTTTTCGCATTGCCGCCGCCTTTTTTCTGACTTTTTCCGCTTCATCATGTTGTCCTGCTCTCTCATACACCTTTGCCAGTGCCGTATATGCCTTACCAAACGAGGGATTGAACGAAATAACCCTGGTAAGAAGCGCGATTGCATTGTCATGCCGGCCGGCATCGGTATAGGCCGCGGCCAGATTTAGATATGCCGGCGCATAATCCGGTTTGAGGGCGATAGCCTTTTCGCAATACTCGATTGCCCGGGCATACTCTTTTTTCCGTGAGTGAAGATAGGCCAGGCTCAGCATGAACCGTTCATTGTCCGGTTTTATTCGAAGGGCTTTTTCATAATGTGCAATGGCCCGGGTATGCTCATTGCGTTCACGGAAATAGATGGCGAGCTCCTCATGCGCATAGTGCGGGTTGCGCACCGAACCGCTCCGTACCAGATACTCGAACCGGGCAAGCGACCGCTCCCGCGAAGCGTTGAGAAAAATCCAGGGAACGGTGTGGAGCACCAGCAGCGCAGCGCAGAGCGTGACCATGCGCTGTATCGCGGCGTTCTCCCCTCGTAGCGCGGCGGCAAGGTATGCGGCCCACACCGCGACCACCACGGCGGGAAACGACATCAGGTCCCAATCCCTGCTCATACCCACTTCCGGGTTGAATATAAAGGTGAATCCGAGCGTGCAGATCGCAGCGCAGGACAGAAACAAGGCAAATCGGTCACCATAGAGACGCCTGATCCCGCAGGCGCCAGCCAGGGCCGCAATGAGAAGCACGGGCCACGGTGCGGCAAGCAACTGCTGGTTCAGAAAGTCCAAAAGATGCGCGCCGGAAAAAACGGCATAGTCGCCTGAAAACAGCGGCAGGAACGTCGAACCTGACCGCGCGGCGCCGTGACTGACCAGGCGCAGAGCAGCCTGCGGGAACAGGGCGGCAAGGCAGAGCGGCGCAATAGCGGCAAGCAGCAACCGTTTTACGATACGTCCGGGCGCCGCTTTTTCGGTGCGCCTTACCACCAAGAACAGGAGAGAGGGAACAAGCGACAACGCGGCAACATGGGAAGCGATACACAGGCAAAGCAGTATTGACGGTACAACGATGGAACAGCGCCCTTCGTGAAACAGATATGCCGCGTACAGGTATATAAGTATTCCCAGATGCAGCAGCGTATAGTTTTCCGCATATCCGAAAAAAAGCTGCATGGCGCCCGTTGTTGCCAGCGTGGCGGCGAACAGAATCCTGCCCCACATTGATCTGCCAATTGCAGCAGCGAACACCAGGGTGATATAGACATATCCTGCCCCGCACAGCGCGCTCGCAAGAGCATAGGCGCTCTCTGCCGCTGCCGGTCCCTTGCCGCCCAGCACCCAGTACAATGCCTTGTGCATCAGGTCGTCAAGCGGTTCCGCATACCGCAGCGGGCTCTGCTGTTCCAGGCAGCGGAGGACAAAATAGCCGTCGCCGAGGAAATGGGTCTTTACGCGCAGCAGCCAGAACAAGGCAAACGCGACAAGCGCCGCCGCCGCAAAGAGCACATGACGAAAGAACATCGCCTGCCTCATATGGAATCCACAGGAACCCTTCGCAACATACCAGTGCGATGCCGCCACTATGACAATGGCAAGCGCGGGCAGGGTGATCCTGCAATACAAAGGGAAAAAGGAGAGCGCGTGAACGCCCCATGCAAAACGGGACGGAATAAAAGCGGCGGCCAGGTGGATCAGGACCAACAGGACAACACCCGCATATCCAATGCAAAACGCCCGTCGCGCACCATCCGGAGTATCGCAGGCTGAAAAACGTGAAGGCATAGGGTGCTTGTTTACGATTGTAATCGATATTTGAATAATTATTAAGAAATGCAATCAATTCCAGGCTCAGTGATATAAATTATATAAAAGCTCATGTACGCCAAAGCTGGATTCTGCACGCGACGAAGGGGTCGTGCGGCAGGCCATTTCTCTCCCGGCGCTTTTTCAGCAAACCAATCATAGCATGAAAGAGGAAAGCGTATGGTGCGCAGCAATTCATTCCGTGCGAGTGCCGTCATATCACCGTTGACGTGTCTGCTGTTCCTGTTCTTTGCGATCCCGCTGATCGAAGCGTCCCTCTTCTCCGCTCCGGCGACCGACCGCACCATCCTGAACATGAACTTGTCGTGGAAATTCTACCGCGGTGACGCTTCCGGCGCCAGCGCGCCAAGCTTTAACGACCAGTCATGGTCCACGGTCCACCTGCCCCACTCCTTCCGCAATCTCACCGCCCTCAGTTCGAGCGTCTACCGCGGTATAGGATGGTACCGGAAGCATTTCACGCTTACATCCGAACAAAGCGATAAACGAGTGACCCTTTTTTTCGAGGGCGCCATGACAGTCGCGCAGGTGTGGATCAACGGCACCTCGCTTGAGACCCATTATGGCGGGTATAATCCCTTTTGCTACGACATTACCCAGTACTGCGCGTTCGACGGGACCGACAACGTGGTCGCGGTCCGGCTCGACAACACCTACCAGAGCAACGTGCCGCCGGAGAAACCGGACAACTCCGGCCTCGATTACACGATTTTCGGCGGCCTGTACCGCGATGTGCGGCTGATCCTGACCAATACCATGTATATCCCTGAGGCGGTCCATGACTGGAGCAACGGATTCGCCCTGCAGGGCGGCCAGTTCATCACCTGTCCCTCGGTCAGCGCGAGCGCCGCGACCGTGCGGGTGGAGACCTGGATCAGGAACCGCAGCGCGAGCGCCGCGACCTGCCGGCTCGTGACCACGCTTGTGGATGCGCAGGGCACGCCAGCGGCAAGCGACGAGACGAGCGGCAGCGTTTCGACCAGCGGCGTCACGAAATTCACCCAGACCCTGACCGTTGCCGATCCCCACCTCTGGTTTCCCTACGACCTGCCGTACCGTTACACACTGAACACGGTCGTGTACAACGGCACCGGGGCCATTGACCACTATTCGACAAAAATCGGGATACGGCAGTTTACCTGGACCCAGACGAACGGTTTTTACTGCAACGGCGAACCCATAAAAATCCTCGGGCTGAACCGCACGCAGCAGTGGCCCTACGTGGGCGGCGCCGTGCCAAACATCCAGCAGGTGCGCGACGCCGTGATACTCAAGGAGGCCGGGTGCAATTTTGTCCGCTGCTCCCACTATCTGCAGGACGACGCGTTCATGAACGCCTGCGATTCGCTGGGCATGATGCTCTGGATCGAGATCCCGAGCTGGGCATCGGGATTCACGCCCAACCTTTCAACGCACGTGCTCTGGGCGGAGCGCTGCAAGGAGGCGGTCAGAACGTTCATACGCCACTCCCGCAACCACCCCTCCGTCGCGATCTGGGGATCGGTCAACGAGGCGTGGCAGAACGTCGCCTTCGACGAAGCCATCCAGGCGACCATGAAGCAGGAGGATACGACGCATCCGACCACGCAATCCCGTAACTACGCCACGACCAACAATGTCTTTGATCTATACGGCGGCAACTGGTTCACCAGTGTGCCGGCGTCCAATCCCGACCCGGGCACTCGCGGGTTTCTCCTGTCGGAACATACCGGTCATACCTATCCCACCGCGCGTGCGGACGAGGAGACGCGGCTCATCAGCCATGCGCTCAAACACGAACAGATGACCATGTGGTCGCGCGAGAAACCTTTTATACACGGCATTCTGGGCTGGTGCGCGTTCGATTACAACTCGGGTAACGGCGCGGTCGTGCAGAACCACGGCGTCATGGACATCATGCACATTCCCAAGTTCTGCTGCTATTTCTACAAGAGCCAGAGCGCGCAATACAATTACGACGGCACGAAGGATCCCATGGTGTTCATCGAGAATTATTACGCCGCCGGCTCGCCGCTCGACAGAACGGTGTTCACCAACTGCGAGCAGGTCAAGCTCTCCAGAAACGGCTCGCCGGTGGGCACGCAGAGCCCGGACAAGGCGGGAAACGCCTGCGCGCACCCGCCCGTCACGTTTTCCAATGTCGCGTTTCAGTCAGGATCACTCAAAGCCGAAGGATTGATCGGCGGCCAGGTCGTTGCCACGCACACGGTAAGAACGCCGGGCACTGTTTCAGGCATCGTGCTGACCGCTGATCCCGACACCATCGTTGCAAACGGCAGCGATTTCTCCCGCGTGGTCGCCGCCCTGGTCGACGCCGACAACACCGTAGTGCCGACCGCCAGAAACAGCATCACCTTTACGGTGAGCGGCAACGGCGCCGCCATAGGTCAGAATCCGGTCGCCGCCATTGCCGGATACCATATCATTCTTGCGCAGGCCGATCTGACGCCCGGAACCATCCGCGTAAGCGCGAGCGCGGGAAGCGCGTCATCAAACCAGGTGACCATCGTGACCCTGCCCTTGCGGCAAGAGACGCCCATTGCCGCTCCGGCGACTCTATCGAAACGATTCTGCGCAACGCGAAAATCGGTCCTGGTGCACGGAACCACGCTCTGCCTGCCGCCGTCGTTTGCCGACCAACTGCACAGCCCTGTCGCGGTATACGATCTCAGAGGCGCGTGCGTGTACCGGGGAACGATCACGTCCAGGCGCATTGATCTGGCAAAGGAAAAAAAGGCCGGCATTAAAAGTTATATTGTCAGGATCGGGGGAACGAGATAATTAATTTTAAATTGTAGAATGAGGAACAAAGAATTGTAAAATATGGGGGATTGATCCTGCGTTTCTCGTTATACAATAAAAGGAAGGTCGCCATGAGCTTCCCCCTTCTTCGTCGTTTCGCGTTATTCGCCTGCACCGCATCGCTTCCGTGCTCGTCGTTTTCCGCCGAAAACTGGACCCCGTTGGGGCTGCGTGATTACAGCGTCAACTGCATTCTGGCCGAGGATACCATGCGTATTTTCGCGGGCACCGACAAAGGCGTATCAATTTACTGGAGCATGGGCCAGACCAACAACTGGAGTGACGCATACACCGGGCTCCCGGTCCATGCAATCGCACGGATTAATTCCTCAACCGTTGTCGCAGCCGCAGGCATGGGCACCTTCTCGGACGGGCTCTATATCGGTCGCGACGTGCTGGACGGACCTCCCTTCTATGCCTTTACGATCGGTCAATTCTGCCTGTGGCCGACCGCGCTGGCGCTCAAAGACACGATTATTGAAAGCGATACCATGACCCTGGTGTATGCCGGGTCCCAAAACGGCATCTCCGTCGGCCGTTTCATCAAGGATACCCTCCATGCCCTGGCAGAAATCCCGATGCCGGAGAACGCGTTCGGCGTTGAAATGCCGCACTGTTCTGCGATCGAGCTGTCTCCGGTGAACCACACCCTGTATGCGGGCGGGTATGACCGGAGCCCTGAGCCCGGTCCGGGCAGCTTCCTGGAACTGGTGTCCGACTCCTTGCACATCATTCGACGCTTGAATGTCACTGCCATGACGAACGGGTCGTTCATGCCGGAAGCGAGCCGGCCTGAACTTCTCATCGGCACCAGCGATTCGGGAGTGTTCCGCTATACCCCGACGCCGGCCGGCTGGAACCATCTCGGATCTCCCCTTCCTGGCCAAGCCATTCACAGCGTGTGCGCGATTCGCAGGTCTCCCGTGCCCGCGGATTTCCCGATTGCAGCGGTTGACAGCGGCGTCTTTTCCGGCTCCGACACCGGCGATCAGACCGATTGGGCCGAAACGGGCGATATCCCGGCAACACCGCGCTGCGTCGTGGTCAGCCCGTTCATGCGCGGCACCCAGGTACAGCTCATGGCGGGAACCGACTCAGGGGTATATGTGTTCGGCCCGGAGGCGCAAGTGACGAACAGGTTTCGAGCGGCCAGTCCGGCCCCCTGCTTCATTGCTTATAGCAGAGACCGCCTCAGCATCTCCCTGCCGGCCCGGATCACGCTGCCGGTCTGTCTGACCATCACTGCCTTAAGCGGTGCACGGATCGAACAGGTCATGCTGCAATCATACGACAGCGCTGTTGCGCTTCCTGGTTATGCCGGCGGCGTGTTTGTCGTTACGGTGCGCGATACGGACCGAGGAATTATTGCGCGCAGCAAGGTATCGGTCATGCCGCGACGGTAACCGGCATCCCCCCCGCTTAATTCGTCAATAAAAAGTTGAAGGAAAACCGGTCCTTGTCCAAGTGACGGATATTGTCCGCAGCATCGATGCTGAGGATCGCGTCGTCCAGGCTCAACCTGCGCGCCCAGGTGAAGGTAATGAATGCGTTCCAGTTTTCGAAAAGAACAAACGGCAGGTCGATACGGAGCCCGGCGTCCTTGATAAAGGATTCGCCCGGATTGCTGAACCCATTGCCCATGCCCAGAAGCTCTGTCAAGGAAAAATCCAGAATGTCGCTGTTCCATAACCCGGCCGCTTCGGCAAAGACCGTTGCGTACAGACCCTGCACGAGCAGTCCCAGCGGCTTGAGCGTGATGCCCCTGGCCACCTCAAACGTGTATTCGGCATTGAGATACATGATCCGGTTGCCCCAGAGCAGGTCTTTTCTGATCATGTCTTTATCGTCTGCGGTGTAATGCAAAAACTGCATCTGGCCGAAAATATCTGCAACGGCAATACTGTCCGTTGTCGTGGCCGTGTCAATGGGATCGAACGAATACGGATACGCCCGCATGAACCAGCCGGCCCGGTACTGCAGCGGATAGGTCGTCCCCTGTTCCGGAAGTCTGCGGTCGAGCGTGCCGAAAAATGCGTTGAACGTCGCGAGGTGCCGCCTGCTCCCGAGGGGAAAACGCTCCAGTGCGTTCAACTCGAAGCGCGCGAAATTTTCGCGCATAAGCAGTGGTTCGATAAAGGCGATGGGCTTGCCGTCGGCGTTTTTGTTTATCAAAAGGAAAGGATCAGCCTTATTGTCAGGTTCAATAATGGTATCGCTGCCCGGGAATGTCGCGCCTATGGTCAGGATGCTCGACGCGAGCGCGCAGCGCGCCGCAAACAGGTCGGCCCTGCTGACCATGACCTGCGCCGGTCTGATGTTTTCATAAAAGTAGCTGAGTCCGGCCTGGAAATCCTTGTACACGCTGAACCGGTCATAATAATTAAGATAGGTGGCTGCCAGGCTATCGGTGAACGTATTGAATATGATGACCGAATCAAGAAAGGTGGTATCAGCATCGTTCAGCAGTGTGTCGGTAATATCCTGCGCGTTCGTTGTCCATCCGCCCGTGGGGAGCGCATACACCCGCAGCGTTGAGCCGAGCCGTGCATTGAGAACATCCCCGTCAAAATAGATGTTCTGGTAAAACAGATCAGCGCTGAGCGAATGGTACCGGTCAAACTGCACCCCCCCGACAATACCGCCGTCGTCAAAGGTCTGGCTGCCCCTAAAAGAACCGTCAACAAAATCGACATATTGCGCAAGCAGGGTATCTTCCTGTGTTGAAGGGATTAGCAGTGAAGCGTACGGCTCGCGGTTGACCGAGACCGGCTCCGGCTCAAGCTTGTCATTTGACCGGAATACCTGACGGTCGGCAACAAGGTTTGCCCACGGCTGGAAATCGTAGTTGGTGCCGGATATCCCGGGAAGCCGTACGTTCGACGCAAGACCGCCTCCCCAGGAAAGGCCGGGCCGGTTCTGGGTAGACTGGCCGCCGAACACGTACCCCTGCAGATTGGCGATCCCTGAAAGCTCGCCGAGCAGAAACTGCATCCCGCCGCGGATCAGCATGTCGCCGATACTGTCGGTAATATAGGCGGGTGAAATGGAAACAAACGGACTTACGTCCCACAGGGTATACACCGGCTTGTAGGGCGACATCGGATACTGATAGGGTTTGAGCGGGTTCTTGCCGTCATCAGCGCCTGAGGAAAACACGAACGGCTCCCGTTTGCGTTCCACATATTCGCGCGGCTCGTTTGACAGAGTCACGGTCCTGAATCCTTTAGCCGGGATCGAATACACACTGTAGTTCGCCGCATGAAAACCGGTGTAATACAGCACCCCGTTGTCCCGGTCCACGCAGGGATGAAACGCTCCGCCAAGCACGTTGGTAACCTGTTCCACCTCCACATCGAGAGGCGAACGTGTGGTATCCTGCGCGACAAGGGTCTCCGGTGGCGCCGAGGTGTCCTGCACCATGGCGGTATCCTGCGCCGCGAGGGTATCGGGAACCGCAGCAGCCGCGGTATCGTGAACCGGGGCCGCCATGGTGTCACGCGCCATCGCAGCGGCAAGGTCCATGCGGTAGATGTTGAAAATCCCGGTCCGGTCAGACGAGAAATAGAGCGTTTTACCGTCGGCTGATACGCAGGGATCGCGTTCGTCGGCGGTCGTGTGCACCAGCAGGCGAAACGAGAAATCGTCCTGAAAATTGAGCGATTCCGGGAAAAAGGCCGTGTCCGTGAGCTTGCGCACCTTATCAAGCGGCGCCGCGCCTGCGCTCACCATGGCGATGTCCCGGTCCTTGTCGCGGAAAATACCGACAACAAGGTTTTTTCCGTCAGGCGTCCAGCTTGGGGAATAGAGCTGCGTATGATCGGCGAAGTTGGTGAGCTGCCGTTTGTTATTGCCGTCCGCTCCTATCAGCACCAGGTTCTGGATCCCGCCCCTGTTTTCGACGTACACGACCGTTTTTCCGTCAGGAGCGATTGCCGGGTCCATGGAACGGCCATGCCAGGTAAGCGCCTGTTCATCGTGGCCGGACGGGCCGCAGATATACAGGTCCAGGTATGCGGCGCGCTCAGACCATCGTGCATAGAGAAGCCTTTCGCCGTCAGGAAACCACTGCACGCGCGAATTCACGGTATTGCGCTCTTTGAGCAGGCGTCTGGTCTTTTTGGAGGCCAGGTCCATGACGAACAGGTGGGAATAGCGCACGTCATACCCTTTATTGCTCACCAGTGCAAGCTGTTTGCCGTCCGGTGAAAGGGAAGGGAAATGGTCCCAGAACCCGCCGTCATAGACCAGCGCTCCTTCACGCGGCTCTTTCTTGACTGCCGCCGCTACTGCGCCGTACTGTCTGCCGAGCGCTTCTTTCCACTGTGCGTACAGCGCCTGGCCGGTCTTGCCGGTCGCTTTTTTGAGAGAACCGTTAAAGTTGAAATATGATTTTGTAAGGGCGCTTTTGTGCACGGCGTCCGCGCCGTGCAGGGAATCGATAAACCGCACCATTGAGTAGCCCTGGTTGTACACCATCTCCTCGTAAAAGCCGTTGCGGTTGCCATAGGTTCCCATTTCCACGTAGTTTAAAAGATCGTTTTCAAGGACCGCCATGCGCAGAAACATGTCCCGGTGCGTGTCCCAGAAATCGTTGTGGTGTCTGTATGCCTCGTACTGTGCAACGCCCTCAACCCACCACATGGGCGCCAGGAAATTGCGGTACTGCCCGACCGCCACCCAGTCGGGATTCTGGAAACGGGTCCAGTAACGGATCGAGAAATTATCCACGAGCATGTTTTTCGCGGCCGCCTTCATAGAAAAGACATGCGACAGCTCGTGGGTGACCACGTTCCTGATCCAGTTGCTGGTCCCGCGTATGCCGGCATTGAGGTTGGTCGTGTAAATGGTAACGCAGTTCTTCTGCGGTATGGCGTACCCATTGGCGAAATCGCCCGGGTCCAGAATGTAAATGTAGATTTTCTTGTAATCGTTCACAAGGTTGTAGGAGGTGGCGAGACTGCTCCAGACCTCCTCCGCGACCATAATCACCTGCTGCGCGTAGAATTCGTTGCCTTCATCAAAGACGACCACATAATGCTCGGTCTGGACCTGGTTTTTAGCAGAGACAAGCGCAGGAAAAAGGACCGCAAGAAGACAGAAAAAGACCGTGACTTTTCGCATAGATACTCCTTGCCATGGTACAAAAAGAGGTTGGATCCGCCATAAATCAGGGGAATCATCCGCATGCAAACGGAAGCTTCCACCCTACTTCAGCAGCGTCAGGTGTGTGTAAATGGTCGCCGTATTGATCTTCAACCGACAGAAATACCATCCCGGGGCAACCGCGCTCCTCTTGTCTGATGTCCCGTCCCAGGAGAGGGTATGCTCCCCCGCCGGTACGCTGCGCTCGCATGCAAGCGTTTTGAGCGCATCTCCCTTCATATCATAGACCACCGCAGATATGAGTGAAGGCGTGTTGCAGATGAAACGTAAT
>JAFGOU010000501.1 GCA_016926315.1 Chitinispirillaceae bacterium | reverse complement strand
GAAAGCGCCGATGAGGGCAAAATCCATACGCTCGCGTGAAAGGAAGGCAATCATCGTTTGAAACAGCTCTCTCAGACCCATGGGTCGAACTCCGGTCTCCTTGCTTATGACGAAAGTATTATGTCGGCAACGGTAGCCGATTCTTTAAACGATAGATGGAGGAAAATTACAATACGGGCGGATATAAAACCACACCGCGCCGGCATTCCACCCCCGTTTCCCTTTGCCCGGGCGGTTGACGTTCTGTAAAAACAGGACGGTTGCTGGTTGACAACGAAATCGCATTTACTGTAATTCTGAACCTGATCGGAGGTAGTATCCGACCGTTGATTTGCCATGCAAAGATTTAGAGCTTGTCCATAAATAACGATTTGGCCTCCAACCGGCTGCAAAGTCCATCTGCGGCGTCAGGCTGCATCGCCGTATCACAGCGGATACGCTTGCTTCGCCTTCCTGGCAACGGGACTTTTCGCCCGGTTTCGTCATCAAACCTTATTTATGGACAAGCTCTAAGGCCCCCCGCTCTTCACTGCGGGAAGCCTATGGTACAAACGGAAGGGGTGCGGTTACGGCATCAGCGCCTGTTGCTCCTTCTTTTCGGCTGCTGATTGTCCGGAAGAGAAGCATTTCCCCTGTTTCCCCTCGGTTTTATTTTCCCTGCCGTGTCCGGGTTGATCGGCGTATCGTCGACGACCGGCGCGGGGATGGTGGTCACTTCAGCGTCCCGCGTGATCGGACGGTGCACCCGCTGGCCCGCCGGTGCAGTGTAGAACATCCCTCCCAGCAGTACCAGGACCGCCGCTGTCGCCAGTATATGGAGTCTTGCTGATTTCATACGTCACCTTCTGTCTTTAATATACTGTGTTTCCGTTTTATTGGCAAGCCTGCCTGCGGTCAATCGCAGGCAGGCGTAAAGGATATCATCTCCCGCGCTGAATCGACCGCGTTGTCGTCCGGTTACCGGTCCTTGTCGAAGTGTTGCCTTTACCGTTCGAATGCTCACGCGTGGTTGTCCGCGTCCGCGTCACTTCGGTCTGCCGGGAGTTCCCCTGACTGGTTTTGATTCTTTCGGACCGGTTCCCGCCGTTGGTGCATACCGGCTGTTTGATCTCTCTCTGACGGGTGACGGTCGTCGTTCTCCGGGTCGTCTCGGGGCGGCTCTGC
Organism: Chitinispirillaceae bacterium; assembly: GCA_016926315.1. The sequence goes on along the minus strand of JAFGOU010000501.1, from coordinate 38,756 downwards.
CGGACGCTCTTCGGACCTTTCTTATTGTCAATCATTGCCGGCCGGTCGGTGTTCCGGTCGCGGGTGATGACCGTGGTGCTCCGGATCGTCGCAGGCCTGGTGTGGTGCACCGGACGGGTCCGGTAGATGGCCGGTTCGTCGTGCCGGTAATAACGGCCGCGGTTAATGATAATACGCCGTTCCGCGACCGGCACATACCGGGTAGTGTGGTAGGTAAAATAGCGGTTATGCCAGGTCGGGTAATGGCTGGCCATGTACATATGGAACCTTACGCCGGGAAGCGGACTGCCGTACACGACCGAGTAATCGTACCACCACGGTCCGAACGTCCACTCGAGCGTTCCGCTGTTGTACCACATGCTGCGGCACCGCAGCGCCCAGTGATTGCCCGGGAGCAGTACCCAGTAGCCGAGCAGGTTGTCGTTGAGGATGATGACGTTGTCCCAGTCCATCACTTCGTTGTCCCAGTCCTCGTAAACATAACCGGCAGGATATCCTGCCGACGCTCCGACTGAGACCGTAACCGCAACTCCGGCGTTGGCCGTGCCGGCACAATTAGGGAAAAGCACCATCGAAAACGCCACTGCTACTGCTGTTCCGATAAGGTTACGCATACCGACCTCCTTGTTTGGGTTTGTGGTTGTTGTCTCATTTGAACCTGACCATTTAATAATCAAACGCCGTACCAATGTATCTATCATGTTGATTTAAAAACAGATGGGTATTTTGCTCCTCTGGTATTATACCTGAAAAATCGGGAACTTTTACCCGGCGAAGAGAGTGTTTACGAGGGAGCAATCAGTAACCGTTTGATTTATAAAGGACAACAGGGAGATATTTTAAGGGAACTTTTTCCCGGAGATTGATATTGCTGAATTGTATTTTCCACACGAGGAAACCCCATGACCCCCAAGCACTTTTACGACTGGCAGACGGCCGGAGGGACCGATGACGTCATGCGCCTCGTCGACTGCCTCGAGCGCGGTGACATCGCCTGGTGCGCTATCGGCGGCATAGCGGTCAATCACTGGGCGAAAGAGCCCGTGGTATCGAGGGACGGAGCGCTAAATATATATTAAGGACATGCCCCGCAAAGCGCGCCTGTCCCCGCCCGGAACGTTTCACCATATCATGTCCCGCGGCATTGAGGGCCGGGATATTTTCCGGGATGATGCTGACCGCCGCACCTTTCTCGGCATGCTCGACGCCGGGCTTAAAAAGACGGGTTTCTTGTGTTACGCCTGGGCATTGATGGACAACCATTACCACCTGCTGGTGCGCACCAATGAAAAACATCTTTCGGAACTGATGCGGCGGCTGAATGCCGGGTATGCGCAGTATTTTTCAAGGAAATACAGGCGTCGGGGTTATCTGTTTCAGGACCGGTACCGGTCACAGGTCACACAGGACCAGGGATATGTGGAGAGACTGGTGCGGTATATCCACCTGAATCCGATCAGGACGGGGCTGTGCAGGAGCATCGCGGCACTGAACCGATATCGATGGACAGGCCATGCGGCGTTAAGGGGCACCGCGCGCGCGGAATTTCAGGAGATAAAGCCGGTGCTGCGCCGGTTCGGGCAGACGATCGAATCCGGGAGGAAAGGATACGAGGCGTTCATGTCCGAGGGTTTGTCTTCGCCGGGATCCGGTGATAAAATATTTCAGTCAACGAGCGATAGGCGCAGGCCTGGCAGTTATGTGATAGGCGATCCGGATTTTGTCAAGAAAGCTTTTACGGCGGATGATGCTTCGCGTGCAGGCATAGCTCGGCACCTGCTGGAGGGAGTAAGCATTGACGATGTGGCGGAAAAGGTTGCAGGGGCCGCACACCTGACGGTTAAAGATATCGTTCGTCGGAGCAGGGGAAACCGGAGATCGGACATCCGCAGGATATTCGCGTATGTCTGCCGGCATGATTACGGCATGCCGATCACCGCCATTGCCCGGTACCTTGCCATCGCGCATTCGCCGGCGTCTCTGGCAGTGAGAAGGGGCGGGGAGCTCGCCGGGGACAAACAGTTTGCTAAAGTGCTAAAAGCGCTCCGTCCCTAGGTATTCTAGGTATTATTTTCAATTGACCGAGACGAAATAATAATCCTCGCCGTAATGCAGCTCAACCGCAAGCCGGGTTACTGGCACGCACGGGTATAAGTGGTCGCGTTGCATAACCCATTTTAAAAGTGCATAATATTGCACTTTATTGAAATATTTAATCGATTCACAACAAAAACAAACAAATAGTGCAACTATTCGCACTTATTACTTGGAAAATTCACCAAAGTAATATATATTTAAATAAAAGTGCAGAGTATTGCCCATTTCAACTTAAAAGGAAATCTTAATGACAGCCAGTCAGATTGTTTCAGAAATACGATGCCGCAGACGCCAGCTTAAAATTACCCAAAGCGACCTGGCTGAGATGTCAGGCGTATCCCTGCGTACGATCAAAGCGATCGAGAAGGGTGAGGCAAATCCGAAACTTGACCTCCTCCTTAGGGTTCTCGAGCCTCTCGGCCTGACCATTGACATTACGGAGCGTGTGCGCAATGAATAAAAAGGGGTTTGTCTATTTCAATGATGTCCTTGCCGGAACGCTGGAATACCGGGACAATGAATTCGTTTTCAAATACGATCAGGCATATTTAAGCGAAAGGTCATTGCCGTCCGTTTCGCTTTCTTTTCCTAAAAGCAGAAGCGAATACCGGTCCCCGGTCCTTTTCCCTTTTTTTTACGGGCTTCTGACAGAGGGCGCCGATAAGACCCTGCAATGCGCCGTACTCAGGATCGACGAAAAGGACCATTTCAGCCGACTTCTGAAGACCGCGGGCACATGCACGATCGGCGCAATTACCGTCCGGGAGGAAGCGTGAACATCGCCAACTGTCCTTCGTGCCTGAAGCCGGGTTACCGGGAGTTCTGCGCATCGTGTCGGAAAAAGCTTTTCAACGGCAGGCGGGTAAGCCCAATCCTTCCTTTCTCGCGTCCTGACTACAACCAGCGGAAGCGTGAACAGGAAACACGCCTTTCCATTTCGGGAGTTCAGTCAAAGCATTCGTTGAAACTGAACGGGACAGAACTCGAACTTACGGAAAAGGGGGGCGAATACATTTTGAAGCCTGTCGTGGCAGGGGAGTTTGAAAACCTGGGAGCCATGCCGGCAAATGAACATGTTACCATGCAGCTGGCGCGGCAGGTTTTCAGCATAAATACCGCCGGCTGCGCGGTCGTTTTTTTCAGGGACGATTTATCGCCGGCATTTCTCACCAAGCGGTTCGATGTCCTTCCCGAAGGCTTCCGGCTCCAACAGGAGGACTTTGCCCAGATAGCGGAAGTTTCCGAAGAGACCCATGGAAAAAATTATAAATACGATTTCAGCTACGAAAAAATCGCCGCGCTCATGAAACGCCACGTGAGCGCCTATGCCGTGGAAGTTGAAAAGTATTTCAGAATCGTCCTTTTCAATTACCTTGTAAACAACGGCGACGCGCACCTGAAAAACTTCTCGCTCTACCGTGACCCTGTCGTCAGCTCCTGGCTGTTGACGCCGGCATACGATCTTTTAAACACACGGCTGCATCTGCTGAACGAGTCTGCCATGGCATTAAACCTGTTTGAGGGTGACTTTGAGACTGAAAGCCATAAGGTCAACGGCTTTTACAGCCGCGATGATTTTATGGAATTCGGCGCCCGCATCGGCATCCCTGTCCAAAGGGTCGAAAGGATAATCGGCGGAATCATCGGGCGGCAGAAACAGGTTGAAGAATTGCTGGGAAGATCGTTCCTTGACGAACAGCTCAGGACGCGGTTTTCCGGCATGGCGGATGAAAGGGCCAGGGCCATCGGATACTTTTATGGAAAAATGCACGGGTAAGGAGTCCAAGCCGCGGAATTGCGGCGCGGAGGTTTGCCGGCACGGGAAGATTGAAAACAAAACTCCGGGCAGAAGCAATTCACCTCCTTTTTTTACGCCGTCCTTAAAGTATTTTTACTCTTCAGTTTTATCAGACGCAATTTCTTCTTCGGAGATTTTTTGTGGAAACCAATACCGACCTCAACGAGCAGATGCGGGTGCGGCTCGATAAAGCCGCGGCCATGCGCACAACGGGGGAGAACCCGTACGCGGACCGGTTCGAGCGCACGCACCGGCTGCACGAAGCGGCCGCCCTGCCGGACAACACCGCAAATGTTTCCGTTGCCGGCCGTGTCGTCGCCCTGCGCTATTTCGGCAAGCTCGCCTTCGGCCACCTCTACGACCTTGACGGAAAGCTGCAGTTCGCGGTGCAGAAGAACAAGCTTGCAGCGCGGTTCGACGATTTCAAGAACAACGTTGACATAGGTGATTTTATCGGCGTTTCCGGCACTATGATAACGACCAAAACAGGCGAAAAGACAATAGACATTGACAGTTTTGTGTTTTTAAGCAAGACACTTCGGCCTCTTCCTGAAAAGTTCCACGGACTGACAGACCCGGAACTGCGGCTCCGCCGTCGCTACCTCGATTTGATCTCGGCGCCTGAATCGCGCGAGCGGTTCAAAAAGCGGACGCTTATTATCAAAACTATACGGAATTTTCTCGACGCTAACGGTTTTCTGGAAATCGACACGCCGGTTCTTACGAACAAGGCGAGCGGCGCCCTCGCCCGTCCGTTCGTCACCCACAACAACGCGCTCGACATGGACGTGTACCTGCGCATCGCGCCCGAGACGTACCTCAAGCGGGCGATCGCCGGCGGGTTCGATCGGGTGTACGAATTCGCCCGCTCGTTCCGCAACGAGGGTGTTGACGCCTCGCACCTGCCGGACTTCACTCTCCTGGAATATTACTGCGCCTACTGGAACTACGTTGACAACATGAATTTCACCGAGGAACTATTCAAACACCTGCTGCGCGCGGTGAACGGCGGCCTTGAACTCACCCATGAAAACACGACAATCAATTTTGACGGCGCGTGGCCGCGGATCTCGTTCCGCGACCTTATCGTGCGGGACTGCGGTATAGACATTGACAAGTCTGCGACAAAGGAGAGCCTCATGGCGGCGATCGACGGCAGGGATATCCGCTTTGAGACTGACGTGGATGTCAAGAAGGCCGGCCGCGGCACGATCATAGACCTTTTATACAAGAAAGTTTCGCGGCCAAAACTTGTCAATCCGGTATTCATTACCCACCACCCGCTCGACCTTTCACCCCTTGCCCGGAAGAACGAAAACATCCCGAATACCGTTGACCGTTTTCAGCTCGTGGTGAACGGCTGGGAGGTGGTCAACGCCTACTCGGAGCTCGTCGATCCGGTTGACCAGGCGGAGAGATTCAGGAAGCAGGCCGACGCGAAAGCCAGGGGCGACACCGAAGCGATGGAAGACGACGATGATTTTGTCCAGTGCATGGAATTCGGCATGCCGCCGATCTCGGGGTGGGGGATGGGCGTGGACAGAGTGGTGGCATTATTGACTAATGCTTCTACACTGAGGGATGTGGTGCTGTTTCCGTTGTTAAGGCCTGAATAATTTAAAAATACATTTATCTGGATGGCTGAGCCCAGTCACCCCCACGAACCTGCATTGCCAAGCAGCGATCTTCCGTGCGGGGGGACTGTCAAGGTGTAAGCGGATAAAAATCGAAGATAAAAAAAGTACAATGTAATTGCGTGAGGCAGGCGAAGGGCGGCGAAGCCGGTCGCGAAGCGACCGACCGAAGGGTAGCCCGGAGCCACGCCGACCCCGAAGGGGGCACGCCCGGAAAGAATTAAACTTATTATGGGGTCAATGGAAACATTCGTATCGCTGCGGTACCTTCGCGGCAGGAGGATGGTCGGGACCTACGTCACGGCCGTGGGCGTATGCCTGGGAAGTTTTGTGCTCGTCATCGCGCTCTCCATTGCCAACGGCTTCGAAAAAGAGGTGCGCGACCGCATCGTCGGCACGCTCGCGCACGCAAAAATCTACCAGCATTATTCTGCCGCTCTTGAGAACTACGATTCGCTCCGCCAGATTGTGCTCGACCAGCCCGGCGTGATTGCCGCGGCGCCCTACATAACGGGCAAGGGAGGCATCGAACACGAGCAGGTACAGGAGGGCGTTCTTGTCATGGGAGTTTCGGACTCGCTCGAGCAGACCGTGACCGATATCGAAAGCGCCGTCAAATTCGGCGAGTTCGGCCTTGATACGGCTCAATCGAACAGGGGCCGGACGTTTCCCGGCATTGTCATAGGTATCGGCCTTGCCGACAAGATGGGTGTCCGCCAGGGCTCCGAAGCGGTGCTGATGGCGCTTGCGCGGACCGAAGGGGAGACGGACCCGGCGCCGCGCATGATGCGCTTTACCGTGGCCGGCATTTTCGAGACCGGGATGTACGAGTACGACCTGAACCTTGTTTACATTTCAATCGAAAAGGCGCAGGAGCTGTACGGCATCAGGGGAGTCGAAGGGATCCAGATCAAGACCAACGACCTTTTCAAGGCCGGCGAGATCGCCGACCGGGTGCGCGACAAACTCGGAGGGTATCCGTTCCGCTCTATCGACTGGGAGTCGCAGAACAAGTCGCTTTTCAAGTGGATGAAGCTCGAGCGGCTCATCATATTCATCGTCATCTCCCTTATCATGGTGGTCGCGGCGCTCAACATCATCTCGTCGCTCATTACCACGGTGTTCGAGAAACGGCGCGAGATAGGCATCCTCATGAGCATGGGAGCCACCTCCTCGTCCATACTGCGCATCTTCATGACCTACGGCGTGGTGGTCGGCTTCGTCGGTTCGACCGTCGGGGTAACGCTTGGCGTTCTGCTGTGCTTCATCCAGTACCACTGGCGGCTCATACCTCTGCCGGGCGACGTTTACTTTATAGATAAACTGCCGGTGATCATCAGGGGCATCGATGTCTTCGCGGTCTACATCATCGCCAACATCATAGCATGGCTGACCACCGTCTATCCGGCGTACAAGGCGTCGCGCGCCCTGCCGGCGGAGTCCATCAGATATGAATAACCCTATAATAAATAAAAAATTTTCCGGATGGCTGAGCCCAGTCACCCCCACGGACCGTTCCTGCCGGGTAATATTCTTCTGTGAAGGGGGACTGTCAGGCTGTCGTTTATTCAATTCAAAAACATCAGGCAACGTTTAATAAACAATGACAAACCATATCGTCGCAGTAAAAAATCTTAAGAAAACATTCAGTGACGAAGCCGGAGCATTCGATGTTCTGAAAGATGTATCATTTACGGTTGAAAAAGGCGAGATGATCGCGCTCCTGGGCGTTTCAGGGGCAGGCAAGACCACGTTGCTGCAGATCATTGGGGGTCTGGACCGGCCCACGGCAGGGGAAGTCCTGTTCGAAGGAAAAAACATCGCAGCGCTGCCGTTCCGCGATCTCGCTTCTTTCCGGAACCGGAACGTGGGATTTGTGTTCCAGTTCCACCACCTTCTGCCGGACTTTACCGCGTTCGAAAACGTGTGCATTCCGGGGATGATCGCCGGCAGGAACCGGAAGTGGTGCGCGGAGAGGGCGAACCAGATGCTGTCGGTATTCGGCCTGGAGCGCTGCAGGACGCACTATCCGACCGAGATGTCCGGGGGTGAACGCCAGAGGGCCGCGCTGGCCCGCGCGCTTGTCAACGATCCGGCGCTGGTGCTGGCCGACGAACCGACCGGAAATCTTGACAAAGGAAACGGCGAGATGCTCCTTGAGTATTTCCACAAGGCGAACCGGGAACTCCGGCAGACCTTCATTATAGCCACGCACAACAGCCAGCTGACGGCCGGCATGAACCGTATCATGAACCTTGAAGACGGCGTGGTCAGCGCGCCATCACGAAACGCTTAGCGATCTGCCTGCATCCCGCCCGAAGAACCGCGATATAGGTTCCTCGTGGTTTTAATTTCGTGTTCCACGGGATCCGGTAAAAACCCGCCTTGGTCCCGGGTGACGAATATTCCCAGACCGTCCGGCCGGCAATGTCCACCACCCTCAGCAGACAGGTGCCGGCGTCGGGAAGGCTTATCAGGAAACAGGACGACCCGGTGCGCACATTGAGGCTGAGCCTGCTGGCTTTACGGTCATGATACAGCCTTTCGATACCGGCGTTCGCCAGGGCGAATATACGCAGAGAGAGCGTATCGTACCCGGTCCCGTCGACGCTGAGCACGAGTACCGCGGTGTCCACGGCCTCGACAGGCGGCGTGCCCCAGAGCGAGTCTGCCGCGCTCTGCAGCCATGAGGGCTTGCTGAGGCAGCCGATCGTGACCGTACCGCCGAGGTTATTGACATAGCTGAGCCGCAGCGCGAATGCGCTGTCCTCGCGGGCCCGTACGCTGTCCGTCATGGTGAAATGCGGTATGTCTGCCATGCTGAAGGGAGCATTGACCGTATCGAAGGCAAAATTGCCGCCCGCGTCCCTGACTTTCACATAGATCCAGTTGGAATCCGACGGCGATGAGGGAAGGAGCCATGAATATACTCCGCTGCCTGAATCGGCCGCAGAGCTGTCGATGAGCGTCCAGCTGCCGCCGCTTCCCGTTTTAAGAAAAATAGCGCGCGATACCACGTCCACATTGTCCGAACTGCTCCAGGCAATGCTTTTTGTGGAGCCGACGGCCCATTGCTCGCCGCCCGACGGGTCCATAAGCATGACCGAGGGAGACTGCAGGTCATGGTCGATCAGGGTAACGGTCACTATGCGCTCGGATATTGTGCCGTCCGCAAATGTGGCCCGGACGACAAAAGTCTGAACGCCGAGGGAACATGCCCCTCTGGTCCAGGTGCCCGACCATGTTCCGCCGCCCATGTCCGCGAGAGAAGTCTGGTGCAGCGTGTCGCTGGCCGCAAAACAGACGACCGAAGCAGGGGAGTCTCCCGCAATTCTTACGGTCACGACGAATGAATCGGAGATATATCCGCCGTTTACAGGGGAGGACATCTCGAAATAGGGCCCGCCGAGACGGAGGTTCGCCCATCCGGTGGCAAGGAATTTATAGGGATGCTGGTGCTGGCTCAGCAGCTGGGCATCGTTGTTCGTGGTATACTCCCAGTAGAAGTTCGCCAGGTCCTCGCCGGTGCGGTTGCCGTCATGGTAGCGGATGAGAAAACCCATGAGGCCGCCCCTCGGCAGGTCAACGTCATAAGCGCCGGCGCTTCGGAGCATTTTGAATTCGTAATCGGAATAGGACGGGTAATCCAGCGCCGCTGCCGTCTGGGCGTCCGCGGCCTCGCCGTCTGCCGACCAGGTCTCCGCGGTCATGCTCCAGGCGAGGTCGCTCTTTGCGTTAAAAAGGTCCACGCGTGAAGCGTTTTCGGCCATGTCGTCCAGGTCATAGTCCCGGATGCTGTCAAGAGCGTTCTCTCCGGTCTCCTCCAGATAGATCTGACAGTAATCATTGCCGTTTGTCTGGTCGTCATACACACGGACGCCGATATAGATGGTGTCTCCGGCAGGATCTTCAAGGCACCAGATCGAGGCATCAATAGTGCCGTAGTGAAAATTGGAAAGGATCATGTCGCGCTGATACGCACCGTTCCAGACGGCCTCGTTTATGGCGCCGTCGATCCTCGGAATGCTGTCGATGGCTCTTCCCGTATAAAGAGTGAAGAACTCCCTCTTTACGCTGAGCTGGATCCGGCCCCAGTGGGGAAAGGTGTCGGGACGGGTATTTAATCCGTTGGTCTCAATCCAGTGGAATTCGCCTGCCCCGGCGCCCCGCTTGCTCACCCTGAGGAAAAAACCGATCGCTTCGTTCGACAGGACATCAAGGTCCGAGTTCGAGGCGTCGTCGATCTTTGCATTGTTAAGCGGGATGGCAAATTCGTAGTGGTGAACTTTTCTGTCGGAGTTGTAGTAATACTGGGCAGCGAGAAAATCGGTCTGACCGTCACCGTCAGCGATCCAGTCGGTGCCGTTCCAGCACATGTCGGCCGTCGGGCTTCCCTTGGCCTGAAAACATGCCTGCTCGTTGGCAAAGCCGCCGTACGACGTGAGCAGGAAATCGCCGGCATGGTCCATGTCTTCGGACGGGTTTGCCGAGCCCTCGTCGAAGTACAGGGTCACCCCGGAGCCGTCGCTGTTGTTGCCGTGCTCATAGGTGATGCCGAGGTAAAGCGTGTCCTGGGTATTGACAAGAAAGAGCTGGGCGATGCCGCTGTCGCTGAGGATCAGCGTCCGCGAGCAGGCGGATTTCCACTCATCAAGGGCGTTCATGTCGGAAGGATCGGCCGCGTTACGGCTCAGAAGAGAGCCGTTGATGACCGGCGCCGGGCCCGCCAGTTCGTAGCTCATGAGCTGCAGAGGGTTTCCCTGTCCCGTTTCCACGACGTCCACGGTATCGGAAGGGTCACAGACTTCGTAGCGGCAGGTGCCTTCGTCAATTCCGCTGCGCATGCACTCTTCCACGCATCGCTCGTAGGGATTTGCCTGAACAAAAGCAAAAATGCCCGCGGCGGCGATGATTGATATGGCTGATCTTATTTTAAGCATAAGCCGCTTCTCCTGTGTTAAAAAAATATCTTTTGTTGATGGTAACAAATATACATGAGAGCACTCGTTTCTAAACAATGCGTCCTTAATGCCCCTGTTTATTATACCTGTAAGTGATATCCTTTTGCAACAAGCCTTTTTTGGATATGCCGCGCGCTACTGCAGGAGCTATTTTTTACCAATGTTCATTGCTGATTTTACCGGGGTGGTTGCTGAGTAATATGCAAAAAACAGAAATGGTCCCTTCAAAGATCGGTTTCGGCTGCTGGCCTCTGGGAGGAGACCAGTGGGGAACACAGAACGACCGCGATTCGGTCGCCGCAATTGAAAAGGCTTTCGAATCCGGGATCAACCATTTTGATACAGCACAGATGTACGGCCGCGGACATGCGGAGGAACTGCTTGGGAAGACGCTTAAGGATGCGCGTGATAACGTATTCATAGCAACTAAGATACTGTATACGCCTAAAGATAAGGTCGAAGACGCGGTCGGCTTCAGCCTGCGCCGCCTCAGAACCGATTATATCGACCTGCTCTATATTCACTGGCCTAAGAGAAACGGCGATCTGGCGGGAATGATGGAAACCATGGAGCGTCTGCGCCGGAACGGCATTATCCGGCTTATCGGCGTCAGCAATTTTTCGGTTTTTCAGATGCAGGAGGTGATGAAAGCCGGGACGATTGACGTCCACCAGCTCTGCTACAACGTGCTTTGGAGAAGGGAGGAGAGGGAAACCATTCCATTCTGCAGAAACAACGGTATCCGGATTGTCACATACAGCTCCCTGGCCGAAGGTATTCTCACCGGGAAGTTCCAGAGAGAGCTTGATTTTCCGCAGGGAGATCACCGCAAATACACCGTGCTTTTTGAAAAAGCGGTCTGGCCGAACGTCTTCGATGCGGTTGAACGTCTGAAAAAGGTCGCCGAGGAGGCCCTGCGTCCGCTCTCGCACTGTGCCCTGCGGTGGCTGTGTGCAAAAGAGGGGGTTGTCTCTGTCCTCGCGGGGTGCAGAACTCCTCAGCAGGTCATGGACAATGCAAGGTCCCTTGAAGGTTCCATTGGACAGGACGTTTTTGACCGGATGACGGAGATCTCAGACTGTCTTGCTCCCGCGCTCCCTGATGCCGGAAATATCTTTCGATGGTATCCTTAAAGACGGTAAATATGAAGAAACCGGTAATCATAATATCAGCCGTTTTATTGCTTGCTCATGCGACGGCAGGGGAGTCTCTGGTATTCCCCCCTTTTCTCCACTCGTACGGCATACGGAAAGCGACCCCCGGCCATCTTTTCATGTTTTTCGGCCCACAGACCCGTTTCGATGACCCTCAGGGTCTTGCGGTGACACGTCTCAAGACCTGGGACAATCCGTCGACCGATGAGGACGATGACGAAGTGACCGTTTACGGAGTAAATTCAGGCAGAGGCGAGATAATTTACAACAAATCGATGTGGGCGCTCGGCCGCTTCGGTAAAAAAGGGAAAGGAAAAGGTTGTTTTTCTTTTCCCAGGGGAATTGCTGCTGACGAAAAAGGCAACGTCTTTGTAGCGGATTCCGGAAACGACCGTATCGTGCGGCTGTTCAATCCGAAATCGAGACTTGAATGGAAGGGCGCTTTTACCGGAGCGTCGCGGGAAGATAAGGGGCTGAAAGGACCTGCGCAGGTAGGCATTGACGAGGAGGTGAATGTCTATGCGGCCGATCCGGGAAACCGGCGCATTATCGTCTTTGATTCAGCCGGACGGGTCCTGCGGAAGATACCGGGCCCCGGGAGCGCATGGAAATTCGTCGACGGTCCCACGGCGCTTGCCGTGGCCGACGGCAGGGCGCGATGGAGTTATTTCAGGGGGGAAAAACACTTCTACTGCGCCGATAAACGCGGAACGCGTCTCTGGAAGATCGGGTTAGACGGGACGCTTCAGGCGATGTCCGAGATGCCGGCGGGCCATGCGGCCGCCTACGGCGCGACGGATTATTTTCATAATTTCTGGATAACGGACGCGAAGAGACACTGTGTCGTCAAGTACGACCGGCGCCTTAAACTGCTTGATATATTCGGCTCCTTCGGCGAAGGGGACAACCAGTTCGTCGAACCGAGGGGGATTACTATTTACAAAAGATACGGACAGACATTCATCGCAGAAAAGACCGGCGCGCAGTATTTCTGGGTCGGAACGCACCTGAAAAAAGCCGAGATCGAAAAACGAGGTGATGGAAAATACCGTATCATGATCAAAGCGACAGAGTACAGCATGGCGACTCTTTTTTCGGCGGTGGGCGGGGATACCGTGACCTATTTTAAGAGAAAATGGGTGCCCTGTGATTCGGCTGCGATCATTTTCAGCGTCAAAAATGGAAAAATGATACGTGAAAATGGTTTAACGATCAGAATAGAACCGAGTTATTCGTCGTTTTCATACAATGAGTGGTGCTCACCGATAAAGGTCAATAACGCGCGATAAAACAGGTAACGACATGTCCATTTCAAGCGAAGAGATTTCAAGAAAGCTTCTCCATCTGCTCGCACTGATGATGCCCATAGGCATTTTTTACGCTCCCTCATGGTCTTTCCCATGGTTTATGGTGCCGCTTATTCTGCTCATGCTGTTCCTGCTATCGGCCGTCGTTGAGACACTCCGTTTTAAAATACCGGAAATCCAAAAGGCTGTTTTGTTTTTCTTCGGCCATATGATGCGTAAAGAGGAACATTTTATAGTCAGCGGATGGACGTGGGTCATTGGCGCGGCATTTTTATGCTCGGTGATTTTCATGCAAAAGCCGCACCTTTCTTTTATTGCGCTCACCCTTTTCATTTTAGGGGACGCGATGGCGGCTTTGATAGGTATAGCCGCCGGAAGGATTCAGATAGGGAAGAAGACCCTGGAAGGGTCTTTTGCTTGCTTTTTGACCTGCATAATACTTTTTACCGCAGTATTTCCCTCAGTTCCGGGACTTCTTGAATCTTGCGGTTTAAAAAGAGGATTTCCTGTAATTACCATACTGGTAACATCATTATCAGTGACTTTTTTTGAACTTATACCACTTAAGATAGGCCGCAGGATAACAATAAATGATAATATCGGCGTTCCCATTATTACTGGTTATATATTGATGGGACTTGAATATTTTCTATAAAATCATGATTAGAACCACATAGATTAACGAAAAAAGGAGGGGATGTTAATAGATAAATAAAATAAATAAAAATAAATGTTTACATAATATATATTATGCGACTTTTACTCGTATTGATATATAATATCTATTTCATTAATATTTTTACATTTACAGCGATAATGGTGCCTTTGGGGCTTTTAGCAAGCTCAAATCGAACCCTCTGTCCTTCTTGAAGGATTTTATATCCTGATTTTTTAATTTCTCTGTAAGATACGGCAATTTTATCCGGTCCTTTATCAGGAAAAATAAATCCAGAACCTGTTATATCATTAAAAAATATTACCGTTCCGGTAGTCATCAGCGGGACAATTTTTTACCGCTGCCGAGGCGGGTAATCGACTGGCTCGGTCGGTATGGGGTCAAACAACTGCAGCGGCTTCGGGGCTTTAGGCAGTGCGTCGTTGTATTTCTGTATTGCCTTGTCGCGTATGCCGGCGGACATGACGGAGGTGACGGTTGCTAACAATAATGAGCCGATGCCGATGCCGAGATGTGAATAAACGACCCCTTTGTTTATCTCTTTCTCCTGTAAACCAGCCTCCAGAAATGCGGTCGCGCAGGTCGTTGCGCAGTAAAGGCCTATAAAACCGCTCGAATGTGAGATGGCTCTGCATACAATTGAAGAATTGGCCGCACCTCTTGACTCGCTCTTTTCATTTAACACCGAATAGAGTAAAGACGTCGGCATCAACAGGCGGTCCTGCATGAACCAGCCTGGCTTCATCTCCTTGATCTGATGGTCTAACAGCACATTTACCTGGTGTTTTGAGCCAACGATGCTGTCAAAAGCCTTTACGGCTTTATGCAGCATGTAGTTGGAACGGTTCCTGAGCCTGTTCTGGAAAAAAAGCGTGGTTTCCCCTCCGATCATCATCGGCATGGTGAATTTCCATATTTCCTGATAAAAAAGGGTCGGAGGAGCCGCGGCGCTGGTATCGTTGAGCGATCTTTTGACGATGTTTACAAACTGCATTATCTGCCATATGGAAAATCCCGTGGTCACCAGCCACAGGGGGCCGCCTATGGCATATGCGGACATGCGGTATCCCTTTGATTTGTCGGCAAGGTTGGCGACCTCATACGGCTGATTGAGCAGGTATTTTTCCAGCTGAGCGCGGGAGATCTGCTGGCCCTCCTGCGTGTAATGTCCTTCAATCAGGAGGTTGTCGGCGACCCTGAACCGCTCGGCATGTAGTACGGACGCGTTGACGGTAACAAAAAGCGTCGAAGACAAAGCGATGCGGAACAGTTTATTGTAAAGCATAGAACCTGTTATCAATATACCCTATCAGTGGGGTTTATGTCAAACGGTTAGAAGCCGGCGGCCTTAAAATTCTGCCTGAAAGGAGGGGTTATTACTCCCCGGTCGGTTATGAACGAGGTGATCAGGTGCGCCGGCGTCACGTCAAATGCAGGATTAAAGACTTTGATGCCTGCCGGGGCCGTCGGTACCCCGAAGCCGTGCGTTATTTCAGAGCCGTGACGCTCCTCGATAGGGATCTCTTTGCCCGACGCGATGGACATGTCAAAGGTGGATGCCGGCGCTGCCACGTAGAAAGGAATTTTATGGGCATGCGCAAGGATCGCCACGCCGTACGTCCCCACTTTATTCGCCGTATCTCCGTTGCCCGCGATCCGGTCCGCGCCGACGAATACCGCATCCACCAGACCCCGCGCCATGACGGTCGCAGCCATGCTGTCGCATATCAGGGTCACCGGTATGCCTGCCTGAAGGAGCTCAAAACCGGTAAGGCGTGCGCCCTGAAGAAGCGGCCGTGTTTCATCCGCATACACATGGATTAATCTCCCCTGTTCAGCTGCCAGATAGACCGGAGCGAGCGCAGTCCCGTATTCCGAAGCGGCCAGGCCCCCGGCGTTGCAATGCGTAAGTATCGTTTTTTTACCCTTAAGAAGCGCAAGCCCGTGCTCGCCGATCCTCCGGCACATCTGCCGGTCTTCCTCAAGGACGGCGAGAGCCTCACGGAACAGCTGATTTTTAATCTGATGCGCCGGGGTGTTTTTCTTGACCAGTTCAGAGGCTTTTGATTTTATTCTGTCAAGCGCCCACGAGAGATTGACCGCGGTCGGGCGCGCCGACAGAAGGAATTCTGCTTTATCACGGACGAGCGCCAGAATGTCACCGCCGCTTGCCGTGTCAGGAGCGTCTTTGATCCCCAGATACAGACCGAACGCCGCTGCGATGCCGATGGCGGGCGCTCCGCGCACTCTGAGCTGACGTATCGCTTCGTGCATGACCTCGATGCGGTCGATACGCTCATACGCGAGAGACGCCGGAAGTCGGGTCTGGTCGATGATCCTGACGGCGCCGTCGGCCCATTCGATGGTTTTAAGACGATGCATAGCGCTGCGCGCGACGTGGTGAAAAAAGCATTATTCCTCAGCGGATTGCACGCTCTTCGCGGAGGCTTCGATGATTTTTCTTGCCAGTTCCGCCGGCACTGTTTCGTAGTGCGAAAAAGCCTTGGTGAAAAAACCCCTGCCCTGTGTTATGGACCGCAGGGCGGACGGGTAGTTCTGGATTTCCGCCGCCGGCACCTTGGCGACGATAGTCTGTGATTTTCCGTCGGGAGTCATGCCGCTTATTTTTCCTCTGCGCGACGAAAGATCGCCCATGATGTCGCCGGTGTACTCGTCGGGCACCGTGACCGTGAGATCGACCACCGGTTCGAGCAGAATCGGCGCGGCCATATCAAAGGCCTTTTTGAAAACCTCGCGGCCTGCAACCTGGAAAGCGATATCTTTTGAATCTACGGGGTGCGTCTTTCCGTCAACGAGCGATACGCGCACGTCAACTATTGGATACCCTGCCAGGATCCCCTCGTCAAGCTTCGCCCTGACTCCTTTGTCAACCGCAGGCCGGAACGACTGGTCGATGACGCCGCCGACGATCTTGTCGATGAACTCATACCCGCTGCCGCGCGCCATGGGCTCAAGGTCTATGAAGACACGCGCGTACTGCCCCGCGCCTCCGGTCTGCTTTTTGTGCGTGTATTCAACGTATTTGACCGGTTTGGTGACGGTCTCACGGTAAGAAATCTTCGGCTGCTTCCGTTCGACCTCGACTTTGAAACGGTTTTTAAGGTTATCGAGGATGACCTCTATCTGGATGTCGCCCATGGCCGAAAGGATGGACTGTTTTATGTCGTTATGGAACTTGTAGGTGAAGGTAAAGTCCTCCTCGTGCAGTTTCGCGAGCCCTACGCCGATCTTGTCCTCCTCTCCCCTGTTCTTCGCCGCTATGGCGACGCTGACCGGCGGTTCGGGGAAAACGGTCGGCGGGACGCAGTATCCTTTTGTCTTGTCAACCAGCGAATCGTTCGCGTGGGTGTCCTTGAGCTTGAGAAGTCCTCCCAGATCACCGGCGGCTATCTCCTGCGCGTCAGTCCGTTCTTTTCCCCTGAGGAAATACATGTTGCCGAGCCGTTCGTACGAGCGCCGGTTCACGTTGAATATGTCCATGCCGAGCAAGAGCCTGCCGGAAAACACGCGTATAAGGTTGAATTCCCCCAGGTGTTCCTCGGAGAGTGTTTTAAAGACAAAAGCTAAAGGAAGTCCGGACTCTCCGCAGGGTGCCATCGTTTTCCGGTCGTCTTCCGTTACCTCGACCTCTTTTCTTGAATCGGCGGGCGGACAGATGCTGACGATCGCATCGAGAAGATGATCAACGCCCATATTGTAAAGCCCCGAACCCGCAAGGAGCGGCTGAACCGTGCCGCGGGCGAATCCGGCGGCGAGCCCGCGTCGCATTTCATCGTCAGAAAGGGAACCGTTTTCAAAATAGCTGTTCATGAGCGCTTCATCGGACTCTGCTATCGACTCCATCAGCGCCCGGCGCAACTCGTCAACGGTTTTCGTCATATCCGAGGGAATGGCTATCGTGCTGCCGGCGCCTGACCCTTCACGTGGGTATTCAAACGCTTCCCTCGTTATGAGGTCAATGACACCCTTGAAAGAAGGCCCTTTCCCGATCGGAATCGTCAGCGGGGCAACCGACGTGCCGTAGGTCTCCGTCAGGGCGCCTATGACTTTTGAGAAATCGGCGTTTTCCTTGTCCATGCTGTTGACAAAAAACATGCGGGGGACCTTCGCTTCGCCGATATACCGTGAAACGAGTTCGGTGCCGACCTGGATTCCGTCCTGCGCGTCGACCAGAACGACCGCAGACTCCACGACACGCAGGGCGATTTTCGAATCGCCGAGGAAATCGAGGAATCCCGGCGTGTCGATGACGTTGATTTTCGTGCTGTTCCATTCGCAGAAACCGAGATGCA
This sequence comes from Chitinispirillaceae bacterium, assembly GCA_016926315.1. The sequence continues at coordinate 20,816 of JAFGOU010000501.1, read as the reverse complement.
TCGAAATGGTCATCTTGCGGGATCTCTCATCGGGTCTGGTGTCGAATATGCTGGTGCCGCCGCTGATTTTCCCGAGTTTTTGAGTCGCCTTTGCGGTAAAGCACAGGGCTTCAAGGAGCGACGTCTTTCCGACGCCGCCGTGTGAAAGCAGACAGATGTTACGGATCGATGCCGCAGGATATTTCTTCATGTAACCTCCGTTGGTCTATAAATAATCCGCATGGACAAAGAACTTTAAATATATAAATTGGCCTTCGCGGCCGGCGATATTTTAAAGGATTGACAGGAGGTGCAACGCGGCGGAATCAACTATTTTGATTCTATCGTGCGGAAAAGTATATTCAAAAAAACGAAAAAACTCCCAACTTTTCAGAAATAATGGAGGCATGTATGATGAAACTGGCCGATGTGAAAGCCAAAGCGAAGCAATTGGGCATTACGAATCCCCCGGCGACAAGGACCGACCTGATCCGCCTGATCCAGACGTACGAAGGTTTCAGCCCCTGTTTCAAAACAAAAGACAAGTGCGACCAGATGAAGTGCATATGGCGGAAAGAGTGCCTGAAAAAATAGGCCCGGTTAAACAGCAACATACAAAGAGGCAAAGGGTTATGGCGTCCTTTGCCTTTTAATTTTCAGTACACGCATTCCGGTTCATTCCCACTCAATCGTGCCGGGCGGTTTATGGGTTATGTCAAAGAATATGTCCCCTATCCCCTTTACATTTAATGAGTTGGCAACTATCATATCAAGTGTTCTCTTATGAATCGGGGCAAAGCCGGCCGTCATGGCCTCCTGCGAAACTACCGGCCTGAGGACTACGCTCTCTTCGCCTCTGCCGTTAACCAGCGGAAGAAGTATCACCGGCATCTGCCAAACATTGTCGTAATCTTTTGAAGCGTACAGCGCTTCGGTGACGATCCTGTCAAAGGCGCGAAGCTTGTCAAGCCGCTCCCTCGAAACAAAAGCCCGGACAAGAGTGTAGTGCGGTACGTCGCCGACTTTCAATCCGTAAACTACGCGGTTGATCGCTTTCAACGTGTTGGTAATCCTTGTCGAAAGCCTGTCGAGACGCCCCCAGTCCAGATCTCCCGTAACGAGCGCGGGGTGTGCATAGGTCCGGCCGTCTCCCTGGACTCCGACGCTGCGAAGGGGCAGAATGACCGACCGGTAACCGGATTCATCGGTTATTTCCCTGCAACGCCTGGCATCGGCATGTGCAATCGGTGCCGTACTGCCGTCAGAACACAATACTCTGACGCCGAGTCCCGGGCCCGGAAACGGATGGCGCCGCAGCAGTTTATCAGGAAGGCCGAGCGATCTGCCGATCTCCCTGACCTCGTCCTTGTAAAACTGGGAAAGCGGTTCAATCACCTGTCCTTTGGCGATGAGATCCAGAATGATGTCAACCCTGTTGTGGTGCGTCTTGATGCGGGCGGCGTGCCTGGTCCCGCCGCTTTCGATAGTATCCGGATAAATCGTACCCTGGGCAAGCACCCATTCGTCAGGGTTGAGGCCGAGCCTCTGGAAAACGCGGTCTTTTACCGAAATGAACGTGTTCCCGATCCTGACCCTTTTTTCCTCCGGATCCGCGACTCCCGCGAGGGCGTTCAGGAATTCGTCGGAGGCGTTTTCTATCAAGAGGTTATCGAACCCGTTTTCGCTCAGGTAATCAAGAATCTCTTCGGACTCACGGTAACGCATGAGACCGTTGTCGATGTGAAGGCCTGTTACGCGGTCAGGCCCGAGCGCCTTGGTAAGCAGGGCGAAAGCAACCGATGAATCCACGCCTCCGGAGACGAGCAGAAACACCTTGCGTCCGCCGCAGTTGTCGCGGGCGTCTTTGATGACGGCCTCTGCATGGTTCCGTGCGTTCCATTCCCTTTTGCATCCGCAGATGGCGAGAAAATTATCAAGTATTTTCATGCCGTTCGGCGTATCGGTGACCTCAGGATGGAACTGCAGGCCGAAGATGCTGCGTTTAGGATCGCCGACGGCCGCGGCCGCGCAGTCATCCGTTGAACCGAGGACCCTGAAGTGCCGGGGCAATGTCCGTACCGTGTCTCCATGGCTCATCCAGACCTGCTCGACCCGTTTCAGCCCCCGGAGGATGTCTGAATCGTCAATAACGCGCAGCGAGGCCCTCCCATACTCCCGCGTCCGCCCTTTGACGACACTGCCGCCGAGCTTAAGAGCGATAAGCTGATGTCCGTAACACAATCCAAGCAGAGGAATGCCGAGAGTCAGGACACCGGCAGCTATCATGGGGCAGCCTGTCTCGAGCACGCTGGCCGGCCCGCCGGAGAGAATAATACCTTTGTGTTTTTTCAGGGAAGCCGGGGCTGCGTCGGGCTGGGCGATTTCAGAATATACGCCCAGCCGCCGTATCCGGTTTGCAATGAGGTGGGCATACTGTCCTCCGAAGTCAATAACCGCAATTGTATCGGTGGGTTTCAACATCGTTGTTTCAACAAGGCGGCCGGGAGCCGGATGGCGTGATCCAGATTATGTTACAAACCCTCCCCTTCCAAACGTTCCAGGAGCTCTTTCGCCGTTCTACTCAGCCGCTCCGGGGTCATGACGTGGACGCGGACAAGCTGGTCCCCGCGTTCTCTCCCATGGAGCGAAGGCAGCCCTTTCCCTTTGAGCCTGAATATCTTCTCCGACTGGGTGCCGCCGGGTATCTTCAGGCTTACTTTACCGTCAATAGTCGGGACCTCTTTGAAGCCTCCAAGGGCAGCCCGTGAAAAAGTGATATCCACTTCACAGAGCAAGTCTATGCCGTGACGCTGGAAAAAAGAGTGCTCTTTCTCATGGATGATGACGATAAGATCGCCTGGCGGACCGCCCTTCCTGCCGGCATCTCCCTGATCCGGAATGGTGATGTAATTTCCTTCCGAAATTCCTGCGGGGATAGTGACGTTCACCGTCGTTTCTTTGCTCTCCAGTCCGGAACCGCCGCAGGATGGACAGGGATCGGTCGCCATCGATCCCTCGCCGCCGCAGTCGGGACAGGCGAACTCCTGGATGACTTGACCGAAAAAGGACGCTGCTACCCGACGTACCCTGCCGGTGCCTCCGCATGCGGAACAGGTCTGTTTTTTGCCGCTTTTCGATCCGCTGCCGCCGCATACGGAACAGCGGTCTTTCCGTTTCACCTTGATAGTTTTCTGGACGCCCGCCGCGATCTCATCAAGCGTCAAAGGCAGCCGTATCTGCAGGTCGCTTCCCCTGAAGACTCTCTGCCCGCCTGACGACCGGCGCGACCGTCCTCCGCCGAAGCCGAACAGGTCGGAAAACATGGAATCACCGCCGAAATCCGACATAAAAGCGCGGAGAGCATCAGAGAGGTCAAAACCGCCGAATCCGCCGCCGAACCCGCCGAAACCTCCGGCGCCCCCGCCCTGCTGAAACGCGGCATGGCCGAACTGATCGTACTGCGAACGGCGATGAGGATCCTTGAGGACTTCGTACGCCTCAGTCGCCTCGCGGAATTTTTCTTCCGCGGCCTTGTCACCCGGGTTTTTATCCGGATGGTATTGCATGGCAAGCTTGCGGTACGCCTTTTTGATCTCATCTTCGGAGGCGTTTTTAGGTAACCCAAGGATTTCGTAATAATCAGCTTTTGTTGACATAAAAAGTCAGCCAGTCAAAGTCGGCGGGACACATCCCGTCTTCGGTTAAGTCTGCTTCCGAGAACTAGGGCTCAGTTTTGCTTTCTTTCGTGGAGGCGCCCGTCGCTTCTTTGCTGCCGCTTGAAACAACGACGCGGGCGTGCTTGATGACGCGTTTTTTAAGAGAATAGCCCTTCTCAAAGATTTCTAAAATGTGGTCTTCAGGAACTTCTTCATCCGGAATTTTCATAAGCGCGTCATGAAACTGGGGGTCGAAACGGTCCCCTGCCCTGCCGAACGGTTCGAGGCCGTTATTAGCGAGTACGCGGTCCAGTTTGCTGAAAATAAGTTTCATCCCTTCCATAAGGGTTTTTACGGAGTCGCACTGGTCGCCCGCCTTGACCGCGCGTTCAAAATTTTCCCGTACTTCGATAAGCTCTGCAATCAGTTTCTCGTTCGCACATTCAATGAGACGTTCATAGTCGCGGCTCGTTCTCTTTTTAAAGTTATCAAACTCCGCCATGAGCCGCAGGTAGCTGTCGCTCTGCGCATCAAGCTTTTGTTTCAGGTCTTCAAGAGGTTCGGCCTCAGGAGCGTTTACGGCGGCAGGATGTTCTTTCACGACCGTCGTTTCCAAACAATCGGCCGGTTTTTCATCGACCGGCGTCTGGTCATGTTCTTTGCCGTGATGGTGGGGATCGTTTTTCTTGTCGGACATACCCCTTCAACTCCCTGAGTAAGAATCTTTTTCCGCTTAGAAATATTAAATATACACTATTCTACTGAAAAATTTCGACGGAGCAAGCCTTGCGTGGAGATCATGCATCGCGCACGCGGCAGACGGGTTCGAAAGTGTTATTTGTCAGTTGTCTTTCACTTTCGGCATATTGAGGCTCATACCTATCAAGCCTGCCGCAACACAGGCGATGCCCGCCGGAATAAACGCCCACATCCACGCCTTGGCGTCACCCATCGCTCCGCCGAGGACCGGTCCAATAATCCCGCCGACGCCGTAGGCCATGAACACCCACGGATAGTTGGTGCCGACGTTTTTGTTGCCGAAGAAATCAGCCGTTGCCGCAGGAAACAGGGCGAAGTTGCCTCCGAAATTGAAACCGATGACCGCCGCACCGAGATACAGCCCCCATTCGTTCCCGCCGATGTAAAAGAACGCGATCATCATGCAGCCCTGGAGGATGCTCATGATAATGATGGAATTTTTACGACCGATCTTGTCGGAAACCGATCCCCATATAATGCGGCCGAGGCCGTTCATAAGGGCATAGAACAGTCCCATTGCCGTTCCGGTGATAATCGCCGCTTTCGTCGCATCAATCCCGTTATCGGTAAGCTTGTCCATGCCGAAAAGACCGATCACCCCGATGACCATAAGCCCGGCTGTGGCGCCTACCATGAAGATTATAAATAGACTCCAGTACTGAACGGTCGCTGCCATTTCAGAAGCGGTGAAATTTGCCTGTCCGCTGACTGCTCCGGCAGCCCCTGTCGGCGGGTTCCATCCGGCCGGTTTCCATCCCTCCGGAGGATTTTTTAAAAACAGTGCGCCGAGCGCTACAAGGACAGCGAATATGATGCCATAAATTATGAAAACCCCGCTTACGCCCATGCCTGCACCGTAGAGTCCTTTCCAACCCGGAGTCAAACTGACCGGCCCGAAGATAAATCCGCTGGTCAGTTTTATCCATATGAGCGCGCCGAAGCCGAATCCAGCAACCGCAAGACCGGTGATGAGCCCTTTTTTGTCTGGAAACCATTTCACGCAGGTCGCGATCGGGCAGACATAGCCGAGCCCAATCCCTGCGCCTCCGAGTACCCCGACACCGAAAAGAATTCCCCAGAAGTTTGTCCCCGACAGACCGGCCAGCAGATATCCAATACCAAGCACGATACCCCCGGTCATCGCCACTCTGCGCGGCCCGACTTTTGCCTGCCACTTCCCTGCTATAAGCGCCATGACAACCGCGAAAACGGCAAGGCCTACCGAAAAAATCACCTGGGTCTGCGTTTTAGTGAACTGGAACGCACCGTCGGCAGCCGTCAATTTCCCGGTGAACGCCGACCATGCGTAAATGGCGCCGAGACAGAGCTGAACGAGTATCGCACCGGCAACCACCCGCCATCGGTTTATCACCTTTCCTTCACGCATACGGATATCCCCTTTATAGGTGATCGATCGGTTGAAAAAAGCCCTGCGCGCATTGAATACATTGCAGGGCCTGATCGTTCAATTCCACGAGAATGATTATTGGCGCCCCTTTACAAGCTTCTCGACCACGCTCGGATCAGCAAGCGTCGTTATGTCGCCCAGGTTGCTGACGTCGTTCTCGGCGATTTTGCGCAGGATGCGTCGCATTATTTTTCCTGAACGGGTCTTGGGAAGAGCGCGCGAGAACTGGATCCTATCAGGCGCAGCAATAGGCCCTATCTCCTTGCGTACATGCGCAACGAGTTCCTTTTTAAGATCGTCGCTTTCGTTCGCGCCGTCCACGAGCGTCACGTAGGCATACAACCCCTGTCCCTTGATCTCGTGCGGCATTGGCGTGACCGCAGCTTCGGCCACCTTCGGGTGGCTGACCAGTGCGCTCTCGACCTCCGCGGTTCCAATGCGGTGCCCGGACACGTTTACCACGTCGTCGATGCGTCCCATGAGCCAGTAGTCACCCTCTTCGTCAACGCGGCAGCCGTCTCCGGTGAAATAGAGGTCCTTGAACATCATGAAATAGGTATCGATGAAGCGCTGGTGGTCTCCCCACATCGTGCGCATCATGCCGGGCCACGGCCTGCGGATGCAGAGCTTGCCGCCCTCGTTGCGGCCGCACTCGGTCCCGTCGTCCCGCAGAACCACCGGATCGACGCCGAAAAACGGACGGTTCGCGCTGCCTGGCTTGAGCGCGTGTGCTCCGGGCAGCGGATTGATAAGGATACCTCCGGTCTCGGTCTGCCACCAGGTGTCAACGATGGGACAGCGCTTGTGTCCGATGTTCTCGTAATACCAGATCCACGCCTCCGGATTGATCGGCTCGCCTACGGTGCCCAGCACCCTGAGCGAATCCATTGTATACTTTGCCGGCCATTCATTCCCTTCGCGCATGAGCGCCCGGATAGCGGTAGGCGCGGTGTAAAAAACGGTAACTTTGAATTTGTCAACCATATGCCAGCAGCGTCCCGCGTCGGGATAGGTCGGCACGCCTTCGAACATGAGCGATGTCGCGCCGTTGGCGAGCGGTCCGTAGACTATATAACTGTGTCCCGTCACCCAGCCGATGTCTGCCGTACACCAGTAGATGTCGTCGTCATGGATGTCGAATATGACCTTGTGGGAAAGGGCGCAGTGAAGAAGGTATCCGCCCGTCGTATGGACCACGCCTTTCGGTTTTCCCGTAGAGCCGGAGGTATAAAGGATAAAGAGCTGGTCTTCGGCGTTCATCGGCACCGCGTCGCATGCGGCCGGAGCCTTGGCAAGCTCATCGTGGTACCAGCAATCGCGCCCCTGAGTCATGGGACCTTCCTGATTGTCAACTTTGACCACGATGACTTTTTCTATGCTGGGACACCCTTTCAGCGCCTCGTCGGCGATCTCCTTGAGTTTGATTGTTTTGCCGGAGCGCAGTGATACCGTCGAGGTGACGAGGAGTTTGCAGGTTGAATCGTTGATGCGGCCCTTGAGCGAATCGGCGGAAAACCCGCCGAAGACGATGGAATGGATGGCACCTATCCGGGTACAGGCGAGCATGGCGACCGCCAGCTCAGGAACCATGGGCATGTAAATCGCCACTCGGTCGCCTTTTTTTATGCCTTTTGATTTAAGCACATTAGCAAATTTACAGACATGCGAATGCAGCTCCTTGTAGGTTATTTTCCTTACCGCGTCCTCTTTCTCACCCTGCCAGAGAATCGCGACCTTGTCGGCAACGGGAGTCCCGAGATGACGGTCGAGGCAGTTAAAAGAAACGTTCAGCTGCCCGTCGGCAAACCAGGTATGTTGGATCGTTTTTTTCGCAGTGTCCCATGTGTACTCCAGAGACTTCGACGGCTCCTTGAACCAGCGGAGCATTTTCGCTTGTTCGAGCCAGAATTTGTCCGGTTCCCTGAGCGACTGCTCCCACATTTTCTGATACTGGTCAAAACTTTCGATATGGGCACGTTTTGAAACCTCCGTCGAAGGCGGAAATTTCCTCTTTTCTACCATCAGCGACTGCATCGTTTTAGCCTGTTCAGCCATAAATCGTCTCCTGTGATGAAAAAGTTGTTGGTATGTAAAATTTGACTATGGTAAGCATGGTGTAGAAAGCCGGTGTAACCGTCTGAAAACGGAAAAGAAAAGACATAGAAAATAGTTTAGTTCCGTTCGTGAATCAACTTGTTTGCCATGTCAGCGGGGTAAAAAAAAGAGCATCATCTTTTCACTATCGGTACCATACACGAAACAGCGGGCCTGGTCATACCGTTACCTGAGTAATAAAGTGCTGCAATATAAGTGCCCGGTGACAGGAATCCCGGTTTTCCGGAAGCAGGAGATAATTTGACGCGATAGTTTCCGTAAGCGATATAACCATCGATGAGGTTTCCCATTATTCTGCCGCGGCAGTCAAACAGTGAAAGCTTCACTTCCCCGTTTCTGGGGACAAAGAGCTCAACAGCACCGGCCGCAGGCAGCGCCCGCAACAGATATGTTGAACTGTTGCCAACAGGTATCCGTGCTTGTTTTATGCCGCTCGTTGCCCCGTCTATGAAGACAAGCTCAATACCGTTGCCGGTGCCGAGGTTTCTTGAATACTGTCTGCTCATAGAATCGTTCCAGTGCTCGAAAACGCCGAGACTCGGCAGCCGTTCGGTTGCAATATCATGGTTGGGATCATAAAAAGTGCCTGACGGCGGGTTGTTTGCCAGCGCCGCTTCGACAAGATGATCTTCGGCGCCGGCAATTTGTGGATAGTGGCGGGGTTCATCGTCAAGCTGGTACACGTCAAAAACCACGCTTTCGATTGCAACCTGATCTTGGGATGCGAACAAACTCGAAGGCCAATCACCATTGAATGGAGGAGCGCTCCATTTGTATGGTAGCGTATCGCCGACCATGGTACCCCCATAAAGCGCATCGATAAGACACAGCATCGTCTTACCGCCCAGATGCGCGTGACCCATCAGATCCACAAAAACTCTATAGTTCCCATTCTGAGGAACACCACTGGCGACACTTGTATGCATATCATAATAACCTGCCGCATCAGGGGTGCGTATAAAGGAACCAAAATGATTTTTCGCGCAAAGAGTGACCCCGACCATACCGTGGTTTTTCATTACTGCCAGGTTGATCAGATACGTTGCTTCGGCATAATGACGGGGAACATAATCCTGCGCCACCCCTAACGGTCTGCAACTCCAGTACACTGGAACAGCAGAAAACTCAACTTTTATACGGCCGAATTTTCCTCCGTAATCCATATAATGAACATCGGGAAATTCGGCGTGGCATGAATCAAAGTACTCATTCGGATAATAACACGTCGGGTCTCCTACTGAGATATCAGCCTGATTCAAGCCGACCACGTTGACGAGCTGCCGCAACAGAGCGCGTATCACTTGCGGTGAAGTATTTGGGTAGTCGAGATTTTTATACAGGCTATAAGTGGTTGTATCGATTGAGCATACTTCAGGACGATAAATGCAATATACCAAGTTTACCTTTATCGCAATTTTTTCGCCATCAATATATCCATGATTACCCCGACCATGGCTGACATTGAAATAACGGAACAGGGTGTCCCACGCTGCGGAATCACTCGTTTTACCGCTGAGAACGCGTAAGGATTGCGACATCATTTGGTCAACCACCGTCTGGTTTGTGTGGCTGCTTTCCCACCAGTGGCCGTCGCCGAGGCCTGCCCAGTTCGTAGCGTTCGAATCGTGCACCCAGACCACGCGGCCGGGGTTCGCCCCTTTAGCATCTCCGACCGGGTTATCGGTTTTCAATGCGGCGAATACGGGAGAATGGGGCGATGATATGAGGATGCCACCCGTGATCCCGGCAGCAGCTATGCATGCTATAGCAACACAATATCGCGAACGCCGGATAAAAAAACGCGCCCGTCTTAAAAAAAGAAACGATGCCCCTATGCCAAGAATCCACAAAACAAAGGTGCTGGCCATGGGTGCGGCAATCCGCATGCATGGATATGCGGCCCTGCTCGGCTTGGGAATGACACGAAGGAGGAACCAGATCAATGAGCCGAGGCCGAGAAGGGGCAACGGGAGATTAAAATAGCCACGTTTTTTTATTACGACCATATTAACAGACCCTTTCTTGCAGGGGGAAACACCGGAAACGCATTCACGCAATTCCTGCTTATAATATAAGCATCTTCGCAAAGATTAATATATTTTTTTTTGACCGAAGGTACTGTTAAGGTTTTCTGTAGGAAACGCTCACCTGAGAAATCAAGCGGGTTAAAACCAAAAAGCTTCCTGTTAAACGGCAAGTAAGCATTAAATGTTTCCGACAGGTATGAACTTTATCCTTGACCAATCGTCCTGAATAATTATACAATATGACCTGTCAGGGAAAAGACTTGATTTTATTTGCAAAGCAATGTATTTACCAAGAAGTATCATATCCCGTTTCAGGGGACGCGCTGTCAAGCCGTGGTAAGAGAGGACAGAAACAATGAAAAACGTTACGAAGAAGGATCTTGTCGAAAAAATCGCGGAACGGACCGGCCTGACGCGGGTGGACACCAAAATCATCGTTGAATGCTTCCTCGATGCAGTTTCGCAGGCGCTTCAGGACGGCTCGAACATAGAGATACGCCGGTTCGGCCGTTTTAAAATCAAAAAAAAGAGGGCGCGCCGGGCGCGCAATCCGCGCACCAACCAGAACATCCAGGTCGCCGCCGGATACAAACCGTTTTTTGAGTCATCGAGGGAACTGCGGAAGCGGATAAATGACACCGCCGGTCTTCACCCTACCAGACCGACTCCGTGAAATAATCCTCTATTTTTCCATCTGTTCCGAACGCCTGGTGGCGGCAATGACCGCTTTTATAATCGCATGTTTGAAGGCGTGGTGTTCCAGCACCATGCACGCGCTCGCGGTCGTACCTGCCGGCGTCATAACCTTCATTTTCAGATCAGCGAGGCTTTCCGGGGAGACAGAAGCGAGTTTTGCCGCTCCTATGACGGTCTGAAGCGCGCATTCGCGGGCGATTCTCTGAGGCAGCCCGGCCATAACGCCTGCTTCGATCAGCGATTCCAGGAAAAAAAACACGTAGGCGGGACCTGTACCGGAAAGGCCCGTGACGGCATTCATGAATTTTTCAGGGACAGCCACGGTTTTCCCGCAGGCATGGAAGATTTTTTCCGCTATCTCCGCATCCTTTTCCGTCGCGTTATCGCTCAGGGTATAGGCGCTTATTGCTTCGTCGATGAGCGCGGGGGTATTAGGCATGACCCGGCAGAGCCGCACCTCGGCGTCCGCCCCTTTAGGGAACAATTTCCGCAGGACCGCTATGCTCTTCCCCGCGGCGATTGAAACCCAGAGGGGCGAAGTGAGCTTCTTGCCGCCGCTCCCGGTGATGGGGGCCATCGCGGCGGCAACATCGAACGGCTTGACGGCTATGAGGACCGCGTCAGGGACAGACTCGCCGGCCAGCCATTTCGCCGGTTCCATCACGGTCACCGCGCCGTCAAGGCTTTTCATCGCGTCTGCGTTCCTGTCCCACGCGATGATACTGATACCCTCACCGTATTTCCGGCGGAGGCCGGCAATAAGGGCTTTGCCCATGTTACCGGTGCCGAGTATGGCTATTTTCATGGTGCGCCTTCCGGTTTTCTAACTTTTCATTGCGTCAAGAAAGTCCTTGTTGTTCTTTGTGCCGGTGATCTTTTCCATCAGGAACTCCATCATTTCAATGGGCGTCATGGTGGCAAGAAATTTCCGCAGGATCCACATGCGGTTGAGCTCCTCTTCGGTAAGAAGCAGCTCTTCCTTGCGCGTCCCCGACCTCATAAGGTCAATGGCGGGGTACACGCGCCGGTCGGAAATCTTGCGGTCGAGCACCAGTTCCATATTGCCGGTCCCCTTGAATTCCTCAAAAATCACCTCGTCCATGCGGCTGCCCGTTTCTATGAGCGCCGTTGCGACGACCGTGAGCGACCCCCCGTTGTCAATATTGCGCGCGGCGCCGAAAAAGCGTTTCGGCTTATAGAGCGCCTGAGAATCCACTCCTCCCGAAAGGATCCTTCCCGAATGGGGGGCCACGGTATTGTGCGCCCGCGCGAGCCGCGTTATGCTGTCAAGAAGTATCACGACGTCGCGATTGTGCTCGACAAGCCTTTTGGCGCGTTCGATGGCCATTTCAGCGACCACGACATGGCGTTCGGCCGGTTCGTCGAACGTCGAACTGATGACCTCCGCTTTCACCGACCGCTGCATGTCCGTTACTTCCTCGGGACGCTCGTCGATAAGCAGGACGATGAGGAAGACATCGGGATGATTATGAATGATTCCGTTTGCGATGCTCTTCAGAAGCACCGTCTTGCCGGTCCGCGGCGGAGCGACGATAAGACCCCGCTGACCCTTCCCGATCGGCGTCAGCAGGTTCATGATGCGCGTGGCGACGTCTTTGGGGTTGTACTCGAGGTTGAAACGCTCATCGGGAAAAAGCGGGACCAGGTCGTCAAAATTGATCTTCTTTTTACACTCCTCAGGGTCCTCGTAATTGATCATCTCAACGCGAAGGAGAGCAAAATAGCGTTCAGAGTCCTTGGGCGGGCGCACCTGACCCGAAACGGTGTCCCCGGTCTTCAGATAAAACCGCTTGATCTGCGAAGGAGAGACATAGATGTCGTCCGGACCGGCCAGATAGCTGTTGGTGGGCGAGCGCAGGAAACCGAACCCGTCGGGCATTATTTCCAGGACGCCTTCGGCGAACATCTGCCCGCTTTGAGCCGCCTGAGCCCCGAGGATCTGGAAAATCAGCTCCTGACGGCGAAGGCTTCGGTGCTCGCCGATATTCTGGCTCGCGGCAAGGTCGTTGAGTTCAGACATGGTCATTGCTTTCAATTCAGCGACATTCATGTTCTTTCACCTCGTATGATAAATGGTGCTCTATCGGCAAAACACAGATTTTCTCTCGGTCTGACACGCCGGATTTCATTACAGTGAAATCCGCGCTATGGGATGAGCTTTCGGTTTTAAGGAACACCTGTTTCAGCGTTATTTTCTTTCATCTGTCATGGAGCAATCAAGCGGCGACACACTGCAGTTCCTGTTTCCGCACGCTATCAACCTATGGATTTAACATTGAACCGATGCTAAATGCGAGGTCACGCAAAGGACTGGTGCCTAACACCTCTGTATTGAAAATATGGTGTATTGCGGGAAAATTGTCAAGAATTTTCTGGCCGTCGGACTCAGTATACTCTCAGCACCATCCCTTTAAGATACTCCCCTTCCGGATGTGCCAAGCTGACGGGGTGGTCGGGACCGGCGGAAAGAACATGGAGGAAATGTACCTTCCTGCCTGCGTCTGCTGCCGCAGCGAAGACGACCTGACGGAAGAGGCGCGAGTCAACGGCATTCGAGCACGAAAAGGTGAAGAGAAGACCGCCGCTCTCCGTTATTTTTATGGCGGCGAGATTGAGGTCCTTGTAACCGCGCGCGGCCTTTGACGCCTCCGAGTGACGGCGGGCGAATTTCGGCGGGTCGAGAACGACAAGGTCGAACCGCCTGTCCGCGGAACGGAGATAGTCAAATGCGTCCGCGCATACGCTCTCCATGCGCGAGGCATCGAATCCGTTCAATGAGAGGTTGCGGCGGCACCAAGATGGGGCGTTTTTCGAAATGTCAACCGTAGTCACCGAGGCGGCGTTTCCGGCCAGCAGGTTGAGGCCGAACGCGCCGCTGTAGGAACAGCAGTCGAGGCAGCGCCTTCCTGAAGCATACGTGCGTGCCAGCGCCCTGTTTTCGCGCTGGTCAAAATAGAAGCCTGTCTTCTGGCCTCCGACGGGATCCACCGCGAAGCATAAGCCGTTTTCTTTTATAACAAGCGGATCGGTGATAACGCCGGACTTAAGGCCGTCCTCGTTCCGCATACCTTCACGTTCACGTGCATCAGCATCGGAACGTTCAAGGACGAACGCCGGCGAGCATCGTGAAGCGATCGCCTCAATGATGCCGGTGCGCATGCGGTCCATGCCTGCCGTGTTTATCTGTATGACGATCCCTGCGGCGTAGCGGTCAATGATGAGCCCCGGCAGAAAGTCTCCTTCGGCATTGACAATCCGGCATGAATCGGTCCGCCCTTCGCGGACAATGCATTCGCGGGCCACGACCGCCCGTTCGATCCGCTCCAGAAGGGTCTTAAGGGTAAAGGGCTCAGCACCTGCGGTGAGCATCCTTACGGTGATGGACGACGCGGCGTTGTAATACCCGTGCCCCAGGACATCGCCTCCCTCCCCGATGACCTCGCAGAACCCGCCGGGTCCGCCGCTTCCTTCGATCCTCCGGATCGCGCCTGAAAAAATCCACGGGTGACCGTTAAGCACCGGTTTTTCCCTTCCTTTTTTAAGAAATACTTTCATCATGCCGCTTTACCCGAGCAGCCCCTTTATGCCTTCCCGCAGAAACCAGCCGGCGAATCCGAGCAGAAAAACCGCGCAGAATCCGACCAGCCACCGGTACATTGCGTTCGTCAAAAATCTTCTCCCCTTTCCTATGGAGAACGAAATCAGCGAATACCATGCGAAATCCGCCAGTATGTGCCCTATGAAGAACACGACAACGCCGGCGATGCCGAACTCCCTTGACTGCAGAATGTACGCAAGGCCGAAAGTGGCCCACCAGACGGTCCAGTAAGGGTTGGAAAGGCTTACCAGTATCCCCGATGTGACAAGTCTTCCCCGTCCCTTCTTTAAGGAACCGGGACCGTACAGCGAAAGCGACGGAAGCGTCCGGAACATGCCGAAAGCCAGCCCTATGAGGATTGCTCCCCCCGCAAGGCTTATTCCCGCGGTCACGCGCTTGTCCTTAAGTAAAGGAGCCAGGCCAAGGAACAGCGCGGCGACAAGGGCGAACTCAAGAAGGGCGTGACCGGCCACCAGCAGCGGCCCGGCGCGCGGGCCGTGGCGTACGCTCTCCCCGATCGTTGCGGTCAGAAGAGGTCCGGGCATGAGCGCTCCCGACAGCGCGAGCATGAAAGAATAGACCCCTATTCCGACCAGTCCGCTCATAAGGTCCTTCTTCTGCGCTCAGCATCGCGGCGGAGGAGCAGGCAATAACAGACCGCAAACGTTAATGCCGCGCCGGCCACGGCAAAAACACTGCAGCCGATAAACCACTGGACAAATCCGTCGATTATCCCGTGAGGTGCCCCTTCATCGACATGTTCAAAAAAAAACCTGGGGAAAAAACGCCTGCAGAATTCCATCGCGCCGGCCGCGGCACCCCAGAACCTTTCGGTAGCCATCACTTTTATCGCCATATCAACGATGCGCCCTGCCGCTTCCACCGGTACGACCAGCTTTCCGATAAAGATGCCGCCGGCTATCCAGAACGGCACCAACGGCGGGAGAGTGATCCCTGATGCTATGAGCGCGAGAGGCCTGTTTAATTGGAGCGTGAAGGCGAGCGCCAGTACTATGATCGTATGGATGCCGTAAAAAGGCGACAAGCCGACGAGGACACCGACGGCGAGAGACAACGAAACGCGGAATGGAGAGGTGTTTGCCTTAAGCTCGTTCGACAGGACCTTTACGGTCTTCTCCCACAGGGAACGCACGCCGAAGTTCATGGTAAAGGCTTATCCCGTCCGGAAAACGTTTCACGCTGTTCTATCGGCGCTGCTGCGACTGCTGCCGCCAGTCAACGATCCTGACCTGCCTGCGCCAGTTTCCGCGGATCGACTGTATGGTCGATATGTTTGAGATCAGGATGGGAAAACCGACCTGCACGACGCTGCGTACGTGGTTCGCTATTTTTTCGATCGCGGGAGGTTTTGCGGCGACATGGATGGTGACCCTGTCGCTGTCGGCGTCGTCATTTTCAAGGATGATGACGTAGTCATTGATCTCGTCCATCTCGTCGAGAGCGTTCGTTATGGTCAGCGGGTACACCAGGGGGCCTTTTTTTGTCCGGATGATTTCGTTCACGCGGCCGAGGATCGGGCCGATTCTTGCCGAATGACGTCCGCAGGGGCAGGTCCCGGGTACCCGGAAAGTTATATCACCGGTCTTATATCTGACCAGCGGCATTCCCTCGATGCCGAGCGTCGTCGCCACAAGTTCTCCCGGTGTGCCGTCAGGGACGTGCATGCCCTTGCCGTCTACGATCTCAGCGTAAATGAGCTCAGGGTGGGTATGTCCACCCTTCCGTTCGGAGCATTCGCAGAACGAATCGTTGATCTCGGTTATCGTGTAATTGTCAAAAGCCGCGGCCCCCCACATGTCCTCCAGCCGTTTTCCGATCATATTGGAAGCCATGTCGCGGTCCTTCAGGCTTTCGCCCATGCAGATGAGCTTCTGGATGCCGCTCTCCTTGAAATTAAAACCCGTTTTTTCAAGGTCAAGGGCAAGCCTCCGCAGGAAAGACGGAGCGCCGGCAAGCACGGTCGGCCTGAACGTCCCCAGATACTGTCTGCAGGAATCGGGCGGCTCGACGCCCGCGCGGCCGGTATTGGCGCCGAGCAGAGTGAGCCCGCGGTAGCACCCCATACCGGCGAGCGACCAGCGGTCCATGTCAAGAAAAAGGAGCGCCCGGTCGTCAGGCGTGATACCCATGCCGTGGAACGAAAGCGCTTCGCTGAAGGCAAGTCGATCAATGTCGTTGGCGGTGAGCGGGCAGAAAATCGGGTGTCCGGTGGCGCCCGCCGTCGCGACGGTTTCAACGACCGCGCGCGGGGAGACCGAGGTAAAACGTCCGGTCTGATCCGCCAGCAGTTTTCTGTCGGTGAAGGGAAGACGGTGAAAATCATCGATTTTCCTGATGTCTTCGTGGGCTATGTCCCACAGCGCTTCCTTGTAATACGGCGACACCTCCTTGACATGTCTTAGGTGGTTGCGAAGAGCCCGGATGGTTTTGGACAGGATCTCGTCGGAGGAAAGGAATTCCCATGACAGCTTCGGGTTGAAATTCAAAAGGTCGCCTCCCTCATAAGTCAAAGGATATACCTTTGATAAAAATAGTAAATCAGACCGGTCTTAAAAAGAAATTTGCGCAATCAGTCGCTTGAAGACCCGCTGCTCCCCGGCCAGCGCGGCATCTCTTTCAGGCTCACCACCTCGTCATGCGAAACGACAAGATGGTCAAGAAGCGGGATATCAAGCAGCCTGCAAAGGGCACAAAGACGCCCCGTGAGCACCCAATCCGCTTCAGACGGCTTGAGCCCTCCTCCCGGATGGTTATGCGCGATGATGATCGACGTGGCATGGCAGCGCAGGGCCCGCTCAATGATGACGCGCGGATACACCGCGCACTGGTTTACCGTGCCTTCGGCGATGACCTCGGTTGCGATCACCTGGTTGCGGTTGCCGAGGAAGATCGCCGCCACATATTCGTCGCGGCGCATGCCGAAATGAAAGCGCAGATATTCCTCGGCGTCGCGCCGGTGGGACAGCATCGATTTCCGCTGGTACTTTTCTTTAAGACAGAAGCCGTTGACTTCCCGTATAAAAGACAAAAATTCCGCCGAGCGTTTCCCGACCCCATTAACTTTTGAAAGCTCTTCGGCCGGCGCGTTGAGCAGCGCGTTAAGGCATGTATACCTGCGGATCAGTTCTTTCGCGGCCGCTTTGGTGTCGCGGCGGGGTATGACGTAGGACAACAGAAGTTCCACGATTTCGTGCGCATGCAGAGCGTTGATTCCGTTGCCGGCAAACCGTTCCCTGAGCCTTGCCCGATGTCCCTCTGACAGCGTCCGGTTCTCATCGCCCGGCGCAGATTTTTTCTGTAGTGTGTTCATGCGCAGGAAAATAATTCCGGCCCTTTTTATATTTGAACCATGTTTCCCATTCGTGACGACAATCCGACCCTTCGCACCTCGGTCATCACGTTGATCATCGTTCTCATTAACGTGGTCGCGTGGGTCATCGTGCAGGGTCTCGGCACCCATCCTGCGCTTATCGGTTCCCTATGCTCATACGGCCTGATCCCCGGAGAACTTCTCGGCCACGTGCATGAAGGCACCCGGGTTCCCCTGGGAAACTCGCTGTTTTATACGGTGCAGTCTCCTGACTGGACGACGCTTTTTTCCCACATGTTCATGCATGGTTCCTGGTTTCATCTCATCGGAAACCTCTGGTTTCTCCTGGTTTTCGGCGACAACGTCGAAGATGTCATGGGAAGGGTCAAATTCGTTGCGTTCTACCTGCTGTGCGGACTCGCCGCGGCGGGTGCCCAGATCTATTCAGATCCGTCAAGTACCGTGCCGATGGTCGGCGCTTCCGGGGCGATCAGCGGCGTCATGGGCGCCTATGCGGTGCTGTATCCGCGCGCCGGCGTCCACGTTCTCGTGTTCCTCGGCATTTTTCTACAGCGCATGGTCTTTCCGGCATGGCTGATGCTCGGCTACTGGTTTCTTTTCCAGCTCCTTGGTGCCGTTCCTTCGCTGGGCGGTTCTTCGGGAGGAATCGCCTTCTGGGCACACATCGGTGGTTTTGTAGCCGGAGTTATTTTAATATTCCTTTTCGCGGACAGGAGGAAGGTCAGTGCTCACCGCGCGCTGATGAGAAGATGGAAATTCAGGCAGTAACATCACGATCAATGCCGGGTACAAACCCTATTCCCCTACGACCTGTATAAATATGCGCCTGGAACGCGGCCGGTTATCATGGTCAATCACCACGATCTGCTGCCACGTGCCGAGCTCCAGCTTACCTTTTGTAAACGGCACGGTGATCCCGGGGCCCATGATGGTCGCTCTTATGTGAGAAAAACCGTTGTCGTCCCCCCAGGTCTCCGAGTGCCGGGAACGCATGGAGCGCGGCGCGATCTGATCAAGGCGTTCGCGCACGTCCTCCACAAGCGCCGGTTCGTATTCCACGGTTGAGATCGAGGCCGTCGATCCGGAAGCGAAAACGGTAACGATGCCGCTGGCGATGTTCGAATCGGCGATGATCTTCTCCACCTCTGCGGTGATGTCCCGCATGTCCGAAAATCCTTTCATGGAAACGGTCAGCTCTTTTCCATATACCATGGGTGGCCTTCCTTTGCTGAAAGATGGCATAGACGCATGCTCTTTTTCGGCAAAATAGTACTATTCCGCGCCTGATTCAAACCTTGCAGTTTGTCCTGTGCGCTTCAGGCTACTATTTTATCATCGTACCTGCACTGCATGGGCGCATCCGTCCATCTGAAGAACAATGGGAACCGATACCTTTACCGGGGATAAAAAAGTCCCTCTCCGCTCCCCTCTCGCCGGAATAGAACAGCGCGTCGTCGCCGCGGTCACTCCCCGTTTTCCCGGCTGGATTCAGGGATATCATCTGACGCTCATGACCATCCCGTGGTCCGCGGGACTTGTCGTGTCCGGCTGGCTGGCGCGGCAGGACCTCTCCTGGCTCTACCTCGCTTCCGCGATGCATATCATGCAGTGGTTCACCGACTCGTTCGACGGCGCGCTCGGCCGTTACCGCGATACCGGCATCCCCAAATGGGGATACTACATGGACCATTTCCTTGATTACGTATTCACCTGCTGCGCGCTCATCGGATACGCCTTGCTTCTTGATGGCATAAGCCGGTTTCTGATCCTGCTCCTTATCCCTGTTCAGGCAGCGTACAATGTCAGCTCGTACCTTTCTTTTGCCGCGACCGGCGAGTTCAAGATCACCTTTCTCGGCATCGGACCTACCGAACTGCGCCTTGCGCTCATCATCATGAATACCGCCGTCACGCTTTTCGGCACGGCCTGGTTTGCCGCCTCGCTGCCGGCGGCGTTCGCCGTCATGGCGGCCGCTCTGTGCGTGGTTGTTTTTCGTACGCAGAAATACGTATGGAGGATTGACATGAAAGACAGGGGAAGCCGATCTCAAAAGCAGGAAGAAAGATGAAATTCCCTTTCTATTAGTTTATAATAGTACCCAAATAGGTTGAAATTCCCTTTCTATTAATTTATAATAGTGACAAAACAGATGGTTTCGAAAAGGGGTATGTTCAATGGAATACTTTGCAGGATATTTGAAGAACTTCCTCTCCACCGGACTCATGGCGTCCGGCGCATTTGTCCTGATCGCCGCCCTTCTTGCCGCCGACAGGATCATCCGCCAGCTTCCCAAAGGAAAGGTGCGCCGGAACTGGTCTTTTTTAGGGGTTTTGATCGGCGTGCTGATCATTGCCTACCTTAGTTACGCCGTCGTCAGCTGGATGAGCGGATTCATGGATTACCAGAGCATCGGTCTTTATGCCGTGCCGTTGTCGTATTTCCTGTGTGCATGCATCGTGTATCTGGTTATCAGTTTTGTATTGAATTCCGATGTGTACTTCAGCCACTCGCCTGCAGGAGAATTTGAAGATATCATCGATCCTATGATGGGCATATACAACCGGCGCTATCTTGATTCCCGGCTTTACCAGGAAATCCGCAGGGCGCAGAGATACAATCTGCCGATGTCAGTTATGCTGGTGAGCATTGACAATATCAGCCAACTCAATGACACCTGCGGGAAAGGCGTCAGGGACCAGCTCCTGAGCAGTTTTGCAAAAATGGTACTGCACAGCGCCCGTATCACCGACATCACCGCGCGTTACGGCGAGGCCGAAATTATGGTGGTCGCAACCAACACGCCGGTTTCATCCGTTTCGGTATTTGCCGACCGCGCCCGTAAAATTATTGCAGATACCCTTCAAATTCCCCAAGATCCTTCCAGTACATCTTCCCTAGGGAAAAATTCTGCGGAGATAAAATTGAGCATCGGGGTCTCCGGCCTTGGTGCTGATACCGATACCAGGGAAAGCCTCCTGAACAGTGTCGAAAACGCGCTTTCCCA
Source organism: Chitinispirillaceae bacterium (assembly GCA_016926315.1). The sequence continues at coordinate 201 of JAFGOU010000501.1, read as the reverse complement.
GGCAAGGTCGCTCGGGTCCAACATGGTCATCGTCAATAAACCCGATACTTTATCCAACTGAACATTCTTTCCGGCTGTCCCACGCCGCTGCTGCCGCCTCACCGGTGCTTCTGAAGGTATGCATCGCTGTACTTGAAAACGCCCCGGCGCGGGAGAAACGCGAAGCCGACGGGCCGCAGGCGTTCTCCAAGGAACTGATCG
>JAFGOU010000500.1 GCA_016926315.1 Chitinispirillaceae bacterium | reverse complement strand
CAGAAGATCGCGCATCCGGTGGTCGCGCGTGATGATATCACCCGATGAATGCCTGCCAAGCACCTCCTTGCGCAGCTCTTCGATTTCACTCAGGTCCCTGAAGGTCTCAACCCCGCCGAGCACGGTGCCGTCCCTGCTTTTCAGTATGGCGGTGGATACGCTGATCGGTACCTGTTTTCCGCTTTTATTCACGATGGTCACGGTCTTGTTGATGCACTGCCGGTTGGTCCGTATCGTCTTTTTAAGCAGGCAATCCCGTTCGCACACATCGGCGTGGAAAACCTCCCAGCACCTCCTGCCGATCGCCTCGCGTGCCGGAACGCCGGTGATTTTTTCCGCGGCTTTGTTGAAGGAGGTCACCGTCCATTCCCGGTCAACGGTAAAAACCCCGTCGGCAACGGAATTGAGGATCGTTTCGCAGGTGGAGGCGGGAGACGGTTTCATAGGGTTGTCCGCGGGACGGTGATAAGGCTTATTGTAAGGAAAATAGTATATCCCCGGGGGAAAGAAACCCCGGAAAGGCGCGAAAAATTCACCTGTCGGATAAAACTTCCGGCCCCGATCCGGCAAGATACCATGGCAGGCTCCGAAGACGGTAGTGGACCGGAGCACCCATGGTGGTTTTCAGGGAAAGGTCGAATTGTGAAGGAGGATTCTGGTCAAAACGCAATGCGTAAGTCAACTTTTTTTCGTTCATGAACTGATGGAGGCTTTTCATGGATCCTGCTGCGCCGGACTTGAGTTCGACGGGTATTATTCCTCTGTTGAGCTGGATCAGATAATCCACCTCCCCGGGTCGTCCTCCTTCTCGCTGCCAGTAATAGAGACCCGGACCATCACCGCTCAACGGACCGAGCAGACGGAGATGCTGGCCGACAACCTGTTCGATAATCTGTCCACGCACCTGTGGCGATATGTTTTCCCATCGAGGAAACGCATCGTGGATCGGGGATTGTTGCAGCGCGTGGAATAATCCGATGTCGTTGAGAATGACCTTCCGGAATGAGTCTTTAATCTCGGCGCCGAGCGGAATACCGTTTGCTGAGGAGTGTTTAACGATATGGCAGATCCTTGCTTGCGCCAGCAATTCCAAGGCGTTTCTGGCGTGATGCTGCTTGACTCCTTCCCGGACATGGGCAAAAACGAATTTTTTACCGAGCGATCCGATGACGGCATTGAGCGTGGCATCAAGCAGGCCGTTTTTATCATTTTTACGGTATTTTGAAAAATCAGCCCGATAGGTTGCGGCAAGGTCATGCTGCAGTTCCCTGATTTTTCGTGCGCCGCTACCGGCAACGTCACTCGCTACGATCCCCGGCATTCCTCCTACCATACAGTACCGGTGAAACCAGGTTGAAGCTTGTTCATGCAGCACCGGTGAAAATTCCCGACCATATTTCCATGAGTCGAGACCTTCGAGAATAAGGTTCTGACCATGGGCTGTCAGGAACTCCGGGAATATCATTGGTTCGATATGAAGGAACCCCACACGGCCGACCGGTATACTGAACGAATGTTGGGTAAGCACAAACTCCAGAAGCGATCCGGCGGCAATGAGCGGGAGATGCGGCATTTCTTCGGCAAACCACCGGCATTTTGCAAGGAGTTCTCCGGCAGCCTGAATTTCATCAAGGAACAGGAGCGAACGTTCGGGCACAATCGAACGCCCGATCCCAAGAGAGATCTCATCAAGAATGATTTGCGGATCGTTCGAGAGAAAAAAACGTCTATAGGATGGATCGCGCTCGAAATTCAGTTCGATCAGATCTTTTTTATAACGATCTGCCAGATCCCTGACCAGCCACGTTTTACCGACCTGTCGTGCCCCACGAAGAATGAGCGGCTTACGTTCATGAGCGTTTATCCATTGATCTAAATAAAGTTGCGCACTGCGTTTCACAGGTTAAATATACCAAACAACACGTTAAAAGTCAACAGTATAGTAAAAAACAACGCGTTGTTTTATCGTAATTGAGGAATAAGTAACCATATGATTCCAGGTTACGAAAGCATTACATCAGGGTCTTCCGAAGTACGTGGCGCCTGTCCCGAACCTGATTCGGTATTAGCCGGAATGACGACTTTGTGAATGAGGGGGTTTTCGGACGGACGCTGCTTATCTTCATCTCCCGGCGCGCCGGTCACTATCTCCCAAGGAATATTTCTTTGCCGATACTTCCTGCCTCTGTTGCTACCCGTAGCAGATAAACCCCCTGAGGAAGCGATGCGACGTTCCAGGTCACGGTGCCGGACGAAGTCGTTGCGAACCGTTTGATCGTCCTTCCTGAAACGCTGCACATGGCAACCGATGCCGGGCCGGGGAGTGTCAGCCTGACCAGGTCGTGATGGGCCACGATGAGGATCCGGTCATTGCACGGGGCCGTAGATCCTCCGCTCCTGACCGGCGCCGGGTATTCGCGCGATGTCAGGCGCCACGTTTCGAAATAACCGGTCCCGACAAAACCCGGACATCGTGTTATCGCAACCCCTACAGGCCCGATCGTATCGGTCAGGACAAAGGACCATGCGTTGTTGTCCCTGCAACTGCATTCAGGGGGGATCGTCGCGATGCATGACCGGTCCGAGCCGGCGAAGCGGATAACGGTGTCGTGAATTACCAGCGCTGCGGCCAGGGGTTTTTCCGGATCATGGAAGGCGACCGGGCAGCCGATGCCGGAGAACGATACGGCGTTTTGCAGGGAGTCGCGAGTCCGGCCGGTATCAGACGCGGCAACGTCCTGGGTGAAAAGTACCGTGTCAACCGTGACGCGCGGCGGTGTAAACGTACTGTCGTAACCGGGTTCCGGTCCTCCAAAAACCGTACTGCGTGCCAGGCTGCGTGTCTGTCGTATCAGGATTCGAAGGGAGATGGAATTGCCGAGAACGGAAGAAATCTCCCATCGGACGCTGCCGCTGTCGCGTGTGGTCGGCGGGTTGGGAACAACTATGGATATTCGCGATTCATAGGAGAAGTTCCAGGCGTTGCCCCGCTCAAAGGGGAAGTAATCCGCGGCAAACGTCAGTGCCGGTACGATGCAGATAAAAAGGTGCCGTTTCATGGAGCGACCTCCCGTGCAAGCAGGGTGAATGATGCGCGGCGCCTAGGTAAACCACCGTCCCCCGCACCCCTTGCACTCCCAGACGGTGACGCCGGCGAAACGGATCCGGTCAAGGAGTGAATGCTTCTCTTTCTGCACAATACCGGTCGAGGTGCAGTTGGGGCACCGGCTCTGCAGAAGGGTTTTCTTTTTTTCCCGTTTTTCCACGCACTCTCTCTGAAACTCCGCGACCTGGCGGATGGCCGTTTCAGCATCCCCCGCGTCGACGAACACACGGTAATTGATGTCGAGCCCGAAAAAACGGGGCAGGCCGTGCCGTTTAACGAAAACGTTTCGACAGGTCATGCCGAGCCGTTTTCTTAATGCGTTGGACTCTTCGTCGTCGAGATATTCGGCAACCATGATCGACGCCATGCCGGTAAATATAGGTTACGTCCAGAATAAACGCGAACACCGGTGAGGCGCTGGACGACGCTGGCCGCGGCCGGGACAAAATGACAAGGGGAATTGGTACCGGGCGGGAACATCAGCGCTGCGGAGTGAAAATTTTTCGCACCTAAGGGCGCAGCGCTGTGCCTTTGATTTTCCCCT
>JAFGOU010000499.1 GCA_016926315.1 Chitinispirillaceae bacterium | reverse complement strand
CTGCGGGGTGCAGCGGCCTGCGCAGCCGATGAGAAAAACATCGTTGCCGAAGCCGAACGCCGCGCGGATACGGTCACGCCTGGCAGGATCTATTACCGGAACCTCGATGCCGTTGTACATCACGCGGCAGAGCGAGGTGTCGAACCCGGGCGTTTTCGCCAGCGTCGCCACGATGCTCTTCGCATTGACAATCACGCCGTCGAACAGCCGGGTGAACGCGAACCTGCTGCGCAGGGTTCGCAGGGGCCGGTCGATCCCAAGCCGGGCAACCACCTTGACCCGCCTGTCCGTCAGCCCGGCCAAGCCGCCGAGCAGATACTCCCGCTGCCTGGTGGGAACCACCACATCGACCCGGCGGCTGCGGATAAACGCGGCGATCATGACAACCGAAAGCAGGTCCGCCTGATTGGCGAGCGGAAAGGTGACAAAGGTGACGGCCGTATCCCCGGCGCGCTCCCTGAACTGCGGAGAGCGGCAGCCGAAAAAAACCCGGTGGCCTTGCGCCGCAAGGCCCGAGGCCGCGAGAAGCGACCATTTTTCATTGCCGCCCCACTCGCGGGAGCTGTTGAGAAAAAGGAGGGTCATTGACGGTTTCCTTCGTTGCCGGGAATTCCCGCCCGGTTTTCATTTCCATGCCTCCGTACGATACAATACAACAGCCCGCCGAGGATGACGAACGCGCCAAGGGTAAAATTCGAAACAACGCAGAGCAGAAATCCCCTGACGGGCTTACCGATCTGCCCTACCAGATAGAGGCCGGATATCAGAAATCCTGATCCCAGTACCGTCCATTTCAAAATACGGTCGCGTTCCTTGAACCACCATCCTGTCAACACCATCCACGCAGGCAGCATGAGTACGTAATAGTGACGCCAGGAGATCGGGGAAAAGACCGTCATGAGAACGATAAAAAAAGAGGTTTCAACACCGATGTTACGATACTTCCGCCGATACAGCAGCCAGCATACGACGGCGATACAAAGAACGAGCAATCCCCGATACAGCAACGTGGTCGCTATTATTCCGGGATCATCAGCAGGGGGTGAGGGAAACCGCCTGACCATGCGCTCAAAGGGATTTGATGCCACATAGCGACCGATCATGGCGTACACCGACTGGCTCAACCCGCTAAGCGGGTATCCGCCGGAAAGGCTCAGGCCAAGCCAGGCTTTAAGGGTCGCGACATAGTCATGAATGCCATAGCGCAGGACCGGCACAAAGGTCAATACCGCTCCGGAGGCCATCGTGGATAACGCCGCCCTGCCTTCCTTTCGGCAGAGCAGATAGATCACCATCAATGCGGGAAACGCCTTGATGGCCACTGCCGATCCGAACCAGAAACCGGCCTGCCAGGGGCGCTTCTTCATCAGCCGGTCGATTCCCATTGTCAAAAGAAAGAGCAACAGTGGGCTCGACTGCAATTGGGTGAAATTATCGAGCAGCGGACCGGAAACGCAAACAAGAGGGATAATAAGCGCAGGCGCATACAAGGAGAGCTCTTTTTTCTCATTCAACCAGCCGCAGGGCATGGCATAAATGATCCTGCACCATATCCCCACGGAGAAAAAAAACAGCGTGATATTCAAGACATACCAGAGAACCTGTGAAAATGAAACGCTGATTCTGGCAATCAGGGTAAAGGGCGCAATAAAGGCAGCGAAAAAGGGAGGCCAGGTCACGTTGGTCGCGACCGTACTCCCCTCATACAGAAACGTTCCCTGCAGAAACCGCTCCCCTGCAATCAAAAACCCGCGATAATCCCCGCCGCGCGACTTGTGGGTCGAGGTGGCCATGAACACGTTCGGCGCCACAAGGAGAAACAGGAAAAAAAGGACCAGCGTTTTTCTGGTTTTAAGTATCTTTAGACGATTCATCCAACCGTTCCCGTTCAGATGCCGGACCACCTCTTCAGGTACGCAAAATAAGGTATGCGCAGAATAGCGGGCGATTTCCCGAACGCGTCGAGCTTCAACCGGCTGTTTTCTCTTTCTGTGGTTGCCGCTTCCGTCCTCCTTGCGGTTTTTTCCGGTTTCCGCTTCTCGGCAGGAGATATCGACACCTACCTTCCGTTTATTCTCCACGCCCATGACCCTTCGCTTTTCGCCAATGACCTGCTGCTCGGCACGCTCGGTTCCCATCCGGTATACATCTGGAAAACCCTGGCTTTTCTTCTGCACTGGACAGGCATCGGCACGATGATCAGGACGGTTTTCATTCTACAGACCTCCCTGGTTGCTTTCGGAGCGTTCCTGTTCTTCAGGCGTTTTTTCGGCAACGGCAGAGGCTGGATTTTTTTCCTTCTTCTGCTTCTGATCCCCGTTTCCGCTCCGGGGTACGGCATGTATGGCCTGAATCCCTATGGCTATTTTCATGCGGGAACGCTCGCCTTCGGCCTGGCACTCATAGCCTACACCCTCATTGACCGGGGATGGCGGATCTCCAGCGGCATTCTGACCGGCGCCATCTTTCTCATCCATCCCATAACCGCCGTCTATGCCGCCGGATTCCTTTTTATCCGCGGGATCATGGATTTCGGAAACTCCCCTTGCCGCCTGCGCATCGTTGCCGGGTGGCTCCTGCTGGTCGCCATCGCCCTTCCCAGCCTCCTGCCGGCGTTTCAAAAGGCGCTTGGCGCTGCCGAGGCTGCCATTGATCCTGATTTCTGGCGTTCGCTCGCCCGGCTGCGGATGAATCACGGCTATTTCATCTCCGCCTGGGTACCGGAGCGTTTCATCCAGCTCGCCGCGTGCTTCGCCCTGGTGTTGCTCCTCTGGCGCAAACACCCGGCATGGAAGCGGCTTTTACCGATCGTCATCGTGGTTGCCGGCGGCCTTCTGGCAATGACCGTCGCGGACCTTTTCACCATCCGGTTTTTCCTGCGGCTTCAGCTCGGGCGCTGCTCCTATTTCCTTTTTTTCCTCGTGACCGCGTTCGCGGCCGACGCCGTCACCAATCCCGGCCTCTGGAAACGCGACCATGCGACCTTGACCGCCTGGACCGGTGCCGCGCTCGCTCTCCTTGTCATCTACGGCAACGGTGCGCTCGCTCACCAGAGCGGGTGGATCAGGCCGATGATCGTCATCATCCTCGCAGCAGGCGCCGCTACCATCGCCCTCCGGTGGTTCCGCCCGTTGCATCCCGGAGTGTTGTTCGCCTTTTTCGCGGCCATGATCGTCACCACCTCGATCCCGCGGTCAATCGAAAACTTCAGGTGGACCCGATCGCAGGAACTGCGGGACCCATGGATCTCTTTTGCCGCCGGCTGCTCCAAACACATCCCCCGTGACCGTGTGGTGATGATTCCGCTCTACCGCCAGGACTTCAGGCCGTACGCTCTTCGGGCGACCTACGGCACCTGGAAAGACGGTGCTCCGCACCTTTTCTGCGACAAAACCCTGCCCGAGTGGTGGCGCAGGATGCAGCTGTTCGGCGTGACACTCGCGACCAATAAACGGGAACTCCCGGGGTTATATCACCGTCACGCAATAAGCGTTGCAAGGGCAGAGGGAATCCGGTATGTTGTTTTTGATAAAACGCTGGCGACCACTTCGTCGCCGCTGCTCTCCGAAAATGAGGCGTTCGGATTGATCGACCTTGCGAAATGGGGGGCTCATGACAGCCTGCCCGGGCGATGAGCAGTCATTTCCCTGCCGGAACGGACATCTCCTCACCGACCTTTTCCCGCTTCCCCGTGGAATCGAAACGTATTTTTAACCGGAACCATTCCCATGAACATCCTCTTCATCAACTCCATAGCAAAACACAAATTCGGCGGCGGGGAAAAGTGGATGATCAACGCCGCGGCAGGACTTTCATCGGCCGGTCACAAGGTATTTCTTGCGGGCAAAAAGGATTCGGAAATTCTCCGGTTTGCCGAGAAGGCGGGTGTCACGACAAAAGTCCTGAGCATCCATGCCGATATCAGCCCGCTCGCGACCTGGACTATCGCGCGTTTTCTCAGGCGCGAACGCATCGACGTCCTGATCTGCAACCTCAACAAAGACGTTCGCGTGGCGGGCCTTGCGGCCCGCCTTGTCGGCACGCCGGTCGTGCTGGCCCGGCACGGCATGCTGCTCTGCGGAAAAAAGTGGAAACACCGGTTTACCCTTACCAGGCTTACCGACGGTATAATCACCAACTCCGAAACGATCAAGGCGGCGTATGCCGGATACGGCTGGTTCGCTGACGACTTTGTCAAGGTATTGTATAATGGCGTCGAGGACAAATCCCGCGTCATTGCCCGTGATTTCCGCCCGGCATTCGGCGATAAAAAAATCATTGTAAGCGCGGGACGCCTGGCTGAACAAAAAGGGTACGGTTACCTGCTTCAGGCCGCCTGCATGCTCCTGTCGAAGAGAGACGACCTCGTGATCGTCATTGCGGGAAAAGGAAAGCTCGAAGCCGGACTCAAAAATCAGGCGCGCGACCTGGGAATCGACTCGTCGGTCCGGTTTCTCGGCTTTATCGAAGACCTCGATCCCTACCTGAAAGGGTGCGACCTGTTTGTCCTGGCCTCGCTTTTCGAAGGCATGCCCAATGTCGTCATGGAGGCAATGGCGCTCGGTAAAGCGGTGGTTGCGACCGACGTCAACGGCGCCCGCGAGCTGATGGCCGACGGCACGACCGGGCTCATCGTGCCCCCGCGCGACCCCGCGGCGCTCGCCGCGGCAATCGCCGCGCTGCTCGACGATCCGGCCCGGCGCGCCGCGTTCGGCGAAGCGGGCGCCGCGCGCATCAGGGAACACTTCACCATTCACGCCATGGTGCAACATCTCGAACGATTCCTGCGCGAGAAACTGGATGAAAAAAAGAGCCGCCATTAAAAAAGTCCTTCGTGACTTCCGCCGCGGTTGCGCGCGAACCGCCCTTAAACTGCTTTTCCGGCCGCTTGAGCAGCAACCGCGCTTTTCCGGTCCGCTTGAATCGGCGATACTCTTCTGCCAGGAAAAGCTGGGCGATGCGATCCTGTTTACGCCGCTCATTACCAATCTGCGAAGGGCGTTTCCCGATCTTTCCATCACCGTGCTCGCGTTCGGCACCGCAGCCGCACGGTTCTTTTCGACCGACCCTGACGTCACCGCTGTCTATAATGTAAAGGATAACCGGTCCGCCCTGTACCGCGCCCTTGGAAAACACCGGTTCGACCTGCTGTACAGCCCCAAGGACCACCTCTCCTTCAGCGCGATCTTTTATGCCAGAATACTTCGGGCACGAATCCGCGTCGGCGTCGACCACCCCCTGCACCACGGTTTTTTCAACCACCTGCTCCGGCTGGAATTTCTCCGCCCGGTCATTGAAAAAAACTGCGCGCTGCTCGACTACCTCGGCATCGAATACGCCAGAGAACAGTGCGCTCCCCGCCTGCCCCCTCACCCGCTGTCCGGTGAAGTACGGTCGTTCCTGGATTCGACAAACCTCAAGGGCGCGATCGGGATCAATCTGAGCGCGGGAGAGCCCGACCGTGAATGGTCTTGCGAAAAATGGTCCACATTGATCAGGGCGCTTGACAGGAAGCTGGTCGTCTTTTCCATGCCGCAGCGCCAGGCCGACAAGCGGATGCTTGAAACCTCATTTCCGCAAATCATTGCGGCGCCCGCTACCCCCACCCTTTTCGACGCGGCCGCGATCATGGGCGGTCTCGACCTCCTGGTTTCACCGGACACCTCGCTCATCCATGCTGCTGCATGCGTAAACACTCCGGTGGTGGGGTTGTATCGCGCCGACAAAAACCACTACGCGCGGTTTTCGCCGTATCTGATTCCGCACCGGATGATTATTTCGCCGACCGGTCTGGTGGAAGACATTTCCGTTGACCGGGTAGTCGAAGCCGTACGCGCCCTTCTGGCCCAAGGGCGGGAGCATGGGTAAGACGATTGTCATTCTGTCGGAGGATTTTCCCGAAAAAACCGGCGGCATCGCGCAGTGGGCCGCCGGTGTCGCACGGGAGCTGCACGAACTCGGCTACCGGGTGATCGTCGTTACGCGGCGATGGAAAGACCTGCCCCTACATCCGCACGGCACCTTCGGTTTCAGCCTCCGGTACGTCAATGGCAGCCACTGGAAAAAACTCCGCACCTGGTACTGGCGGCGCGCGATAAAAACGTTGTATGCCGAAGGGAACAGGCCGGATATCCTTATCGCCACCACCTGGAATGCTGCGCGCGGTGTACTGGACATTGCGGCAACAAACGGTACAAAGACCGTGGTGGCCATCATGGGGCTTGAGGTCACGCGCCGCATGAATTTTATCAAACGATGGTGGTGCCGGCAGACGCTACGAAAGGCCGATGTTCTCCTCTCGATCAGCGCCTTTTCAAAAAAGCGCGCAGCGGCCATCCATGCCATTCCCGAACAAAAAATCGCGGTGCTGCCCTGCGGCGTGGACAGCAAGCGGTTCCGGCCCGACATCGATGCTTCACACCTGCGCGATCGACTCGGCCTGCATGACCGGAAGGTGCTCCTCACCCTTGCCCGGATCGTTGAGCGCAAAGGACAGGACCAGGTGATCCGCAGCCTGCCCGCGATCATCAGGCAGGTGCCTGACGTTGTCTACTGTATTGCCGGCGACCCGCGGGGCGATCACGCGAAGGCGCTCAAGCGCCTTGCAGCCGGCCTTCACCTTGAACGACACGTCCTCTTTGCCGGGTATGTCGAAAGCGCGGACATTCCGGCCTGGTACAACCTGTGCGATGTGTACCTCATGCCGTCGCGGGAGATCGCGGGCGATACCGAAGGGTTCGGCATCACCTTCCTCGAAGCGAACGCCTGCGAAAAACCGGTGATCGGCGGGAACTCCGGCGGAGTGGTCGATGCGATCGAGAACGGAAAAACCGGGTTCCTGGTTGACCCGCTTGATCCCGCGGCCATCGCGGAAAAGGCGGTCCTTCTGCTCAGGGACAAGGCGCTGGCGGAAAGGCTGGGAAAACAGGGCCGGGAGCGGATAGAAAAGGGGTTTACCTGGCGGGCGGTGACGGAGCGGTTGCGGGAACATATCGAATCACCTTCATCAAAGGCCATCTCATGACAAAAGCAGATCAAGCCGTTGCCATTTTCAAGGAAGGGTATAACTGCGCGCAATCGGTCCTCTGCTGCTACGCCGGGGAGTTGCAGATCAGCAGGGACATGGCCTTGCGGATCGCCAACGGGTTCGGGGGCGGCATGGGAAGAAAACAGGAGGTATGCGGCGCGATCAGCGGCGGCATCATGGTTCTCGGACTCATGTATGGACGAGGCGAAAATGACGGAAAAGAGAAACAGGAAATAACCTTTGCAAAGGTCAGGAACCTTATCGAATCTTTTACCGCAGAATGCGGGACCGTCAATTGCAGGGAGCTTTTGTCAGGGTGTGCTCTTTTGACCCCGGAGGGGCAGAATACCTTCAGGGACAACGGGTTGATCGAAAAATGCTACAACTACGTCAGAAGGGTCATTGCGATCATCGAAAAAAATGCCTTCTGACTTTTATATTTTTCCCCCTGCTACCTCAACACATACACCGGCGCATAATGAGCGGTGCCGTCGCTCAACTCGAGTCGGGCAATATATTTCCCGGCAGGCACCTGTTTTCCGGCATTGCTTGTCTTGTCCCACACCAGTTCGTTTCTGCCCGCAAGGCTCACCGTCTTTTTATGGATCACCTGCCCGTGAATGGTGGTTATCCTGAAAATCGCGCTCTTTTCCTGCGGCAGTGAATACCGGAAATGAATCGTGTTACCGGTTGTCAGAGGCGACACATAAAAGGGTCTGCCGTCACGGGGCCGCTTAACCACCTCTTCGACGCCTTTCACCACGTCATCACTGAGCACTGAGAGCGTCGTCGTGCCGGAGATGATAGGCACATTCGTTTCGGCGCACGCGTACTCCTTCACCAATGAGCCGGTATAATTAAAAACGGAAAAGTTATCAACCTTCCCGCTGCCGCCGGTTGAGGTTATCTGCAAAAAAAATCTGGCCCTTTTTCCGGATATCGCATTGAAAAACTCCGACACGTCCAGGCCGATCTCAATGGTCTCGCTTAATCCTTGTCCCTTCATGGGCAAGGCGCCGCCGTCACGAAAGCATTGCCGATACCGGTAGGTCTGTGACGGAGAGGTGGCGCTGGTGGTGGTCGAATAACCGCGAATGATCTCCAGGGCATTTCTCCTGTTGTGGGTGATGGTCACCTTATAGGTCAACAGGGGTTTTACCGCCTCTTCAACCACGGTTATTCCGTAAACGCTGCTGCTTTTCATGGACCCGTCGAGGAACAGGGAGCAGGGAATATAGGCCCTGCCGTTGGTTCCAAAGCTTGTGCCGTAGGAATTGACCATTAAGAATCCACCCCGTTCGCCGGGGGAAATGGTCCCGTTTCCGTCAAGGTCATAAACGATATCGTCATTGTAGCCGACGAGCGTCATACAGTGGCCGCCGGTGGTGCCGAAAGCCCTGATATAGGTGTGTCCCGCCTCAGGCGACGATGACGGCAGCACTGCGCGCGTCTGGCCGGTCCATGCAAGAAATCCTATGCACCCGCCCGGGTTGGAACCATCGGCCCTGTCAAAAAGCCATTGCTTCATTTTTTGAATTCCGTCATTGGTCGTGCAGGTAATTCTGTAGGATTGAACATATCGGTTACTCATGGCTTTGTGATAGACGTCATAACCGTCAACCCAGCTTGTCTGGTTTGCGCTCCCTTCCAACGTTCCGCCATAGCTCCGGAGGTCGGGAATGCCAAGCTCACCGGCCATTGTCCATCCGTCAGGGAAGCTGGAATAGGTGTTGCTGCTCCCCGCGTTAATAAAATTATAGGGGAATCCATACGGAAAAATGTTTGCCGGCTCAAGTGCGCTCTGGTCTCTGATCCTGCACATCTCATAACTGAAGATATAGGAGATACCCGCAGCCTGACAGCAACTGGCGCCCTTTTGGGTAAATAGCGGCGGGAAATAAATGGTCTTCGAGTTGTCCACCCTGGACGGCAGGGCGTTGAGTGCGCGGTCCCGGTACTGTACCGGCAATTCCAGTTCCGGAATGCACCTCTCCTCCTCTGCGGTAAGAGCACGCCCACCGCCGGATATCCACGGCTCTGCTTCAGGATCGGGATTAACATTAAAAAATCCTGTTCCATTCCCGCTTGCATCCAGAACAGGAGCAAGAAACATCGGTTCTTCGCTTCCAGCCACTGATGCAAGAAGAAAAAAAGCCATGGTAACGAGCATACAAGCTGATCGATGATTCATTATTTTCGCCTCCCCAGGTTTTATGACATTCACCCTATAAGCTTCGCTTATATACAATATACTGTGCTATTGCTTCCTCTTCAGGATTTTTTCCCCTTCCCGACACCTTTCGGATCCTGCCGAACTGCCTACACCCGGGTATTCTGCTTTGATTTCGAGCGGTGCGTGATATTTATTAAGACTGGAGTAACGGGATCGACGCATTTGAAGCAACTTTCATGCGCACCTCAAGGCAACGTTCAATCGCATCAATGGCATTCCGGTAAGCAGCTTCAATTGTTTTCCCTGAAGCTACACATCCCCGAATTGCCGGAATGACAGCGGTAAAAACGCCATTTCCCGATATACCCGAGGATGAGCGTGGTCGCGGCAAGAAAAAGCACGCCCATGGCGCCGAATGCCGTTCCCAGTGAAAAATGGTCGGTGATCCAGCCGAACAGCGGCCCTCCAACGATTACCATGATCCTGCCGATTATCGAGCTTACTGACAATGTTGTTGCCCGGATGTCCGATGAGGTCAGCTTGTTTATTCTGTCGAGAACCAGTGGCGTCGATAGCCCCCAGAGGAGCGCGTGGAGTGGCACAAGCGCGATGAGCCATTGGGATTCCGAACAAGCAAAGGCGATAAACAGAAATCCGATCGCCGTCAGGAGCCGGAAGCAGACCGGTTCGTCTGCCCACCGGACCGCGTCATGAGCGTGCCGGGCCCCAAATGCCGACGCCATCTGCATGACCGCGAAGATGATCCCGTACCAGTAAAGCGGCAGTCCGGTCTTTCCATAGAACATAAAATAGCCCCAGATTGCGGTGACGCCAGTGCTTATGATTATTCCCGAAAGCAGCATAAGCGGCAGGAGACGCGGATTAGTCACGCTGTCGCGGGAGATGGCCAGGATGTTCAGGAACGCATTTCCCCGGGGCAACCGTTCTCGCCGGGGTTCGCGAAGCGACAACGCAATGGCGATCATGGCGGCTGTTGACGCCATGTTGACATAAAAGGGGAAATGGAGCGTCAGGAACGCACCAAGGACGCCCCCGGTTATGGAACCTGCCGCCGTTCCGGTGCGGCTCCAGAATTCGGCACGTCCCTCCAAACGGGCATATTCTTTCTCCTGCCGCGTCTCCCTGAGGATGTCGTACAGCAGCGCAGAATCGGTCCCGGAGCGGAGAGCTCCGGCAATACCGAGTATCACCTCGGCGAGTACGAACATCAGGAACCCGTTCGACCAGGCATAAACGGATACGCCGGCAAACAGGAACAGTGCCGCGGCAATGAGCGTGCGCCGCCGTCCGATGACATCGGAGAGATAACCGGACGGGATTTCAAAAAGGAGCGACGAAAGAGAAAACGCCGCCTGGACGGTCATGATCTCCGTGGCCGTGAGTCCGTTCGCGTGGTAGAACGGCACGATGATCGGCACGATCACCCAGAAATCGGCCAGAAATTTATAAGCGAACAAGCGGTACATTTTCAGGTCTTCCCCTTTCTCTTTTTTTCACCTGCCGTGCATAAAGCAACGGTTGTCGCGATCAACACGATTCCCGCTCCGGCATATCCCTGCAGGTGCAACCGCTCGTGAAAAAGGAAAGCACCGGCCAGACCGGTAAAAACCGGCATCCCCATGACGAGCACCGAACCGGTGGCGATCGAGAGGTACCGGTAACTGTCGGTCGAGAGCAGTTGCCCGATGGTCGCGAATATCCCGATCGCCACGAGGATTAAACTGGCGTTCACCGTGACCGGTTGCGAATCAACGGTCGCGGGAATCAATACGATCCAGAACCCGACAAGGCACTGCGCAAAAAAAATCGCGGGTGTCGAATCGGTCGCCTGGAGTTTTTTAACCAGCACCACGGTCAGGCCACCCACAAGTGCGCCAAAAACCGCGATCGCTTCATACCAGCCGACAGCCGAAAAATCAGAGCCGGACCGGTCGGTGATGAGCAGGCATACCCCGAGAAACGCCGCTGCAATCGACACCGTCGTCCACCTTTTCATTTTTTCCCTGAGCAGTACCCAGCCAAAGAGCGCGGCAAACAGCGGATAGAGCTGTATGATGACGCCGGCTTTTATGAGCCCCAGTTTCACGATGGAAAGAAACGATATGGCAATGGCGGTCCCTCCCATAACGCCCCGGATAAAAAGTCCGGATTTATTGATGAACCTGAGATCGATCCACCCGCCAAGCGCAAGGAGGCCGAGAATGCCGATGCCCACCAGAAAACGGAAAAGGGTCGTCGTATAGACGTTCAGGTATGACACGTATTTGACCATGCATGCCATGATGCAGAACGAAACGTTCGCCGAACTCATGAACATGACGCCTTTTACTACGGTAGTGCCGGACATGTGTTCCTCCATGCAAAAAAAAGACCCGCTGCCGGTATTTCCGGCAGCGGGTCTGGTTGTTTCCTGGATGCTCTGGTTGGTTACGTCATCCGCCGCCGGAAAAGGAATTGATCGATCAGGACCATTGCCTTGATGCTGACCATCATTGCAGAGAGGCGCCAGAATCGAAATGCGGACGGGTTATGTATACAGAGTGTCGTCATATGCTGGGTATAATATACACTATCAATGGCCGGTAGACAAGAGGTTTTTTATCACTGGTCAAAAAGGACAACACCGGCGTCTATCAGAACCTGGTAAGGAAGGTGTTCGAAACGCCGCTCTTTCGCGTGTCGACGCAGGACCGGCTTCTGGTGATGGAGACCAGGGCCGACCGGTACTTCATACGAGACCGGGAGGGACGTGAAGGGTGGATCGAAAAATCCCTCTGTGTCCACGCCCCGCGCGGCACCCGGTTTGTCTTTGATCCGCTCGAACTGCTCTCCTTCCTTCCGCAGGTCAATCCGTACCTGGTTACGGGTGACCCCTTACAACCTGATGAACGGATATTCCTCGAGCGTTCCTTCAGGGAGGAGCTGCGGTCAAACACCGACCGTGAGTCGCTGGAACGGCAGGTGGTGCGGTAAGGGGTTACCACCTGCCTTCACCAACAAACAGATACGGGCAATCGGCGTTGCTTCAGCCTTTGCCGGGCGCCGTTTGACCATCGGCCCTGAATACGACGTAACAAGTCCTGTCCGTCAATTCTTGCGGCCTGCCCTGCTGCGGGTTCAATTAAAACCGCAGGGTCACAATCTGCCGGTCGCTTCCGGTACACACCACATACCAGGCATCATCCCGCCGCAGCAGCTTTGCCGGCCCCTCGACAACCGACAGCGCGGCCGGGCGCGCGGCAACGCGCAGCGTCAGGCCCGGCACCTCACCGCTCCCGCGTACCTGCATGGAAATTTCCACGATTCGCTCCTTTTCCCTGACGGTCAACCGCAGCGATCCGATTTTATTGCGGTACCAGGCGATTGAGTCGATCGGAGCGATCCAGGCGGTGTCGCGCAACGCGGTCCTGACCATCTCCCGGAGCGGCTGCAGAGTGGTCTCGTTGTGACCGGTGTTGCTGACGCGACCGACATAAGACGCGACTCCGCGATAGGGCTTGACCGCCGTGCGCAGAAATGTTTGCAGGTGGCGCGTGTACACCTCGGCGTCTCGCCGCATCAGGCCAGCGGGATAATCGTCGGCATTGACCAGTCGGCGGAAAAAATAGTAGTCGTCCTTCTGGATCGGTGAGATCTCCAGCAGATCCGACGAGAGGTAAAGGCTGGCGGGCGGCGGCGGGACCTCGAACCCCGTATTGTTCAGGGGCAGGTTGTAGGGAACGACACTCCCCTTCAGCTCATCGACATTGTCAACGGCAACGGAATTGTCGAACACATACCCGAGCCGGCAAAGCGCCTGCAGGCCCAGAAACGAAGGAAACCCCTGGGGAAAGCGGTACCCGGTGAACCTCGTGCGCCAGTGCAGCTCGTTACGCAGGATGTTCAGGCGAATGCCATGACAATCCTGCGCGCCGGCGTATACCGGATCGAACCCTTTGGAGTGCAGGGTAAAACCGCGATCGCGGACGGCGGCAGCGACGCCCGGATCAAGGTGCGCATTGACATAAAAGACCGGACTGACACCCAGTCCCTGAAGCAGGTTGACCGCGTTTTCAAACGCGGGAAGGGTCCCCTCGGCGTCAAGCGTTACGCACAGGGCATAGGGCGCTGCGTTCGGCCAGGGATGCAGCGACAACGCCATGCCCGAATCGCGCGGCCGGGTCAGCGTAACCACAAGCTCTTCGTAAAAATCGTCGATATCCGCGGCCCCCAGCCAGCCGCCGCCATTGGCGGGGTGCAGCAGATAGGAGGAGGACAGAAGCACGGCCCGTCCGCGACCATAGTTATAACGCGTAATGGCGGGATAGACAACGGTGTCGCGGTACCACCAGGCGGCAACCTCCGTCGCAGGGTATCGTTCCACCGGGACCATGCGCCACCGGTCCTGCGGTTGGCAGCGCCACG
>JAFGOU010000498.1 GCA_016926315.1 Chitinispirillaceae bacterium | reverse complement strand
TGCGGAAGGATGCGGTTCCCGGCCGCGAACGAGCTTTCATGGTCGCGCTCCAGTGTCATCTCGACATGGTGTGCGAAAAAAACAGCGACAGCAATCACGACTTCAGCAGGGACCCGATCACCCTTATCCGCAGGGGCAACGAACTTTACGCCGCAGGCACCACGCTCGGCGCTGACAACGGGGTCGGCGTGGCCACGGCGCTCGCGATCATGGAAGACCGCTCGATCAGGCACGGACCGCTGGAGTTCCTGTTTACGGTTGACGAGGAGACCGGGCTCAACGGAGCGCAGGGGCTCAAGCCTGGTTTTATCCGCTCGCGGACCCTGCTCAATCTCGATTCAGAGGACGAAGGGGTAGTGTATGTCGGGTGCGCCGGCGGCGTCGATACCACCGGGAAACTGGCCATCGTACGGGAACCGGTGCCGCCGGAACATCGCCTGATGACCATGACCCTGCGAGGGCTGGCTGGCGGCCATTCAGGGCTTGAGATCCACACCGGCAGGGGAAACGCGGTCAAACTTCTGGCGCGGGCGCTTACCCTGCTCGGGGAGCACGGCGTGCGCCTCACCTCGTTTTCCGGAGGGAACAAACGAAACGCCATTCCCCGGGAGGCGGCAGCGGTGGTTGCCGTGCCGGCGGCCAGGGAGGCCGCGGTGACAGACGCCGTGGCACGGATCGACCGGCTGTTCAAGGCCGAATACCGCGTAATTGACAAAAAGATCGAACTTGCCGTGGAGAGCAGAAAGGGCAGAACTCCGGGAGTGCTGCGGCGTGGCGACCAGAAAAAAATGCTGCGGCTGCTCCATGCGTTGCCGCATGGCGTCCTTGCCATGAGCGGCGAACTGCCGGGCCTTGTCGAAACCTCCACCAACCTTGCCAGGGTCACCACCTCGGCGAAAACAGTGGAGATCGAGACCAGTCAGCGCAGCGCGGTGGAGAGCAAAAAACAGGATGCCATGACCATGGTGCGTTCGGCGTTCGAACTCGCCGGCGCAACGGTAAAGCAGGGGAGCGGGTATCCGGGATGGCGGCCCGATCTCTCTTCGCCGGTCCTGAAAACAGCCCGGGAGGCGTATCTGGCGCTGTTCAACAAAGAGGTGGAGGTAAGGGCGGTCCATGCGGGCCTTGAATGCGGCATCATCGGCGAAAAATATCCGGGTCTGGACATGCTGTCCCTCGGACCAACGCTCCGGATGGTCCACTCTCCGCAAGAGCGGATTGTGATCGATTCGGTGGGAAAATACTGGCGGTTTCTCGTGGAAATACTGGAACGGGTGTAACGCGAGGGGAAGGATTGCCCTTTCTCCTGGTTGCCAGAGGGCGTGGAATAAAAAACAGCAAAGCGGCAAAGTGAGTGTTATATTGGTTTATACGGGGTTTGTACATGGAACGGAATGGGTCAATACCCTGTTGGTTAACCGATAAATCAAGCGTTCATTTTTCCTGGGGAGGTTGTATGATTCGCTTACGCTTAACAACGGTTGTCGTGGTGGTCGCGGTTTCTCTGCTTCACGCCCAGACCTACCAGTTGCAGGGAACCATTCGAAATCAGGCTGATTTTCCGGTAAAAAACCTGACGGTCAGGCTGGCAAAGGCAGGGCACCGGGCAGTGACCGACACTGCCGGGAATTTTCTGGTCACCGGACCGGTGGTGACCAGGACCATTCATGGAACCCGGAGCGTGTCCGTCACACCCCCGCTTTTTAAGAACAACCGGTTTTTTGTGACCGCTGGGTATGCCGGCACCCCTGTTTCCGCCGAGCTCTTTACCGTCCAGGGGCGGCGGGTCGGCGAGGCATACCGTGGAACGGCTGGCAGGGGTGAGCAACAGATCCCGCTGGCGCTCGAGCAGACCGGCGCGTCGCTTGTCATTGCGCATATCACGGTGGGCAGTGCGCTCTACCGGTTTAAACTGATGCACAGCGGCGCTTCAACCTATTCCTGCGGTGTCGAGTCTGCAGGCGCGGTCTCGTCGTGGGGCCGGAGCGGTTCGTTGCCTCAGGATACCCTGGTCATTTTCAGGAAAGACACGGTTGAATATAGAATTCCCGTCACCGCAGTCGCCTCGCGGTATCAGATTCTGCTCGATCTTCTGCCGTATGAGATCACCGAGGATGTTGCCATAAAAGAAGACCGCCGTGGTCCGGAGCAGGTGGGCGCTGAACTCCGGACGCAGAACATTTATCCCTATGATCTCTGGACCTATCTCACCGGTCCGGACGATGCGTGGTGTTCGGAGTTTCTCTGCTGGGCCTACCGCGTTGCCGGATACCCCACAGGGACGGATGCGGGAACCACAACGCGACCGCGCTGGCTCCTGAAGGGAAACACCAACATACGGTCATGGTTCCAGAATACGGCCAACCTGCATGAGTGGATCGACCGTACCTCGCCAAAATGGGAGACCTTTGTGCCGGTCTATGGCGATTTTGTGCGCTATGACAATTCCGGTGGCGGTCATACCGGCATTGTTCGCTGGGTCAGCGGTACGTCGCTCTATACGGTCGAAGGCAACGTGAGCAACCAAGTCAGGATCCGTACCATTACGAACTACAAGAGTAACACCAGCATCGACGGATTCGGCAGGAGAAGCGGCGTTCGTCAGGATTCACATACGCAGACGTTTTGAGTGCGGAGTGGGGAGTGGCTGCCGGAAAGAATAGACCGTTATCACCTTCCAGTTGACGCTGGGGGGGATCCCTGTCATCCCGAGCCCTTCGGCAGGCTCAGGACAGGCTCCGGCGAGGGATCTCAAGAGTGACAGCGCCGGGAGATTCCTCACCCGGCTTTTCCTTTGTTTTTTATCGAAGGGTTCGGAATGACAAGGCAGAAAGGTTGTTGAGAGGAAACAAGGTTTCCTGTGCCCCTTGTTTTTTCATTCCGCAATCTGCAATCCACAATTCCTCTAGTTTCCCTTGCAGCAACGCACCCCGGAAAACGGTTTGGCGTCAGGGCCGCCGGCCTCGGCAATGGTCTGGCATTTGGAGACCGGGCCTCCCATGAGCGCCATGCCGCCCCCTTTGGTGGTCACCCATTCGAACAGGTTTCCCGACATGTCGAACCCGCCGAACGGGCTCACGCAGTTGATCCGGTTGCCCGCTGATTCGATAAAGCGCGTGTCGGTATTGCACCGGTCCTGTTCAAAATTGTTGCCGTAAGGGTAGGCGAGACCGTCCTGGCCGCCGCACGCCCATTGCCACTCCACGGTGGTGCAGAGACGTTTACCCTGCTGCTCGCACACCTTTTTCGCCTCGCCATAGGACAGCTTGGTCCGGGGAACGCTCCCGGATTTGTTGGGGTATTCGTATTTGTCCATACAGACCTTGAAGAACGGTTTGCCTGCCCGTCCCGGCGGCATATCCACAAGGAACATGTCGGCAGGGCAGGTGAGCGGTTTGGCGTACTTTTCGATTGCATCGTCACGTTTGTCCGCGGAGTGCCTGATAACCCTGGTGATCTCCTCCCGCGAGAATTTTTGCGGTGCGCTTTTACCGATGGGTTTCAGCGTTACGTGTTTGTCGCCTTCGCTGATGATGGTGCCGGTATAGATAACGTCCGGCCTCGGTTTCCCATAGTTATCGGTCTGCGGGTTTTTTACAAAGAGCGTATCAAAGGGGCCTTTGGGTTTTTCCGGCGCCTGCTCTTTCTGGCCGGCTTTCTGCGCCATGCCGAAGGGTATGAAAACGATCTGCTTGATTATGTTTTTCGCTATGGGGACCGTCGACCCTTCGATATCCATGGAAATGCCCTCTTCATCGATCGTACGTAGTTTTCCCTTGAAGACCCTGCCGCTCGCGATCTTGACTTCAAGCTCGGGTTTTCCTGCGGCGCGTTTCTTGAGCTGGTCATAGGTAATAATCTTGGCGCCTTCAATAACCGCTGTTTTCACGGTGTCCGGCTTCGGCGCCGGAAGTTCGATCACCTGATAGCTCTGCATAAGCCTGAATTTGAAGGCATACGGTTTGCCGCCCGATGTCTCGAGCACCATGGAGGAGTCGTCCCTGCTTTCAACCGTGCCGGTAAGATCGTCGCCCGTGGTGAGGATCACCCGATATTTGCCGCCGGCGACAATATCGTCGTAGCTGTTTTTCGCCACCAGCGTCGCGGTCGGGCTCGATGCCACATAGGAATACGGTGAAGCGGCGGTGAAGGGGGCGGTGGTTGAGGATTGCCACCACTGGCGCCACGCTCCGGGATCATGCCCCAGGTTCATGCCGGTCAACCGTGAGAGGGCACATTCGCCGGCATAAAAGGTAAAGGTGATCCTGAGGTTAAAGAGCGCTTCGGCGATAGCACCTTTGCCGCCCGAACGTTTCCGGATCATCTCGGTTTCATGCGAACCTTCGAGGAATTGGTCGCAGGCGGAGAGGGAGTTATAGTCGAGGAACGGGCAGGCCATCATGAACTGGTTTTTCGCGCTCATGACATAGGTGCTGACGCAGTCGTCAAACGACCCCTTCCCGGCATAGTTCGCCTGCCGTATCTCCACCACATGCACCGCCTTGGGAAAGACGTCGATGAGCACGGGAATAGCTTCCCTGACCTCGCTCAGCTGCATGGCCCCGAGTTTTGTCGTGGCAAGAAACGTGCGCGTGGCGGCGTTTTTATCCACCGAAAGGCCGGAGAGAGACGTGCTGCCGAACGAGGCGAACCAGGCGGCAGCTTCAGGAGTGTAGTACACCATGGGACCGGCCTTGAGATCCTCGATGTGGGTATCGGCAGGGCCGGCAATGAGGGCGGTGGAGAGTAGTAGTACCGGAAGCAGCAGGGTGGGGCGAAAAAAAGAAATAGTCGGCAATGCAGGTCGGCGATCCATTATAATCTCCTGGGTTCGGGGTATCAGAGAAATAAAATAATAGGGTATACCGCTTTGGGAAAGGATAAAATGCCCTAAAGCGTCTACTGGGATTTCATGGCTTCGTCTGAAAACCCGAGCGTTGGTGGCGCGACACAATGGAAGGATAGTGGTATCGGGCGATTTTTCCGTGGATCGAAAATGTCCTGTCGGGAAAAAACGGCCATAGCGTCTGACGCTACTCAGCCACATCGCCCCTGATGGTTACCGTCACGTGCCGGACCTTCCGCTCCTTGCGGTCGAACAGCAGGTACAGGGTGAGACTGCGGGTGACCACCTTTTCATGCGTCGGCAGGGTGTCGGCGACTGCGTGCAGGAGAAGCAGGTTTCGTTCCGGGTCCACGCGCAGCGGAGAGAAGGCGACACCGTCGAGCCGCGGGGTTCGGGAGTAGTCTTCCATCTGCGGTCTGGCCCATTTTGAAAGGGACCGGACCGATTCGGCTGAAAACTGTTTTTCAATCCGCTTCGTGAGCGTTTTCCACTCCCTTGCCACGGCTATCGAGTCTTTTGCAAAGGCGCCTGAAGCGCAGGTCGACCACGCCTCCAGTTCATGGATACACGACATTTCCGGCACCAAGGCGATGGCGACGGGAGGGCTCTTTTTATCGTTCTGCCCGCAGAGGAGAAGCAGGGCGATCATGCCGGTCATCAGCAGTGTGCTTGGCAGTCGTGACATTCGATTCTCCTTGTTTCACGGTTACAATAATCTTCCGATCAGCGCGGGAACAGCCTGCTCCACGCGCAGGATTCTTTTCCCCATGGAGACCGGCTCGAAGCCCTGTTTTTCCAGCAGAGCGATCTCGTACGGAATAAAACCGCCTTCCGGACCGATGGCCAGCGTGATTGGGCCCGACACCATATACGGACACCGTTTTTCCGCGCACGGGTGTGCGACAATTGCCGTGGTTCCCCGCACGAGCTCCGGCAGTTCGTCCTCGACAAACGGTTTGAACCGCTTCCTGATCTCGATGCGGGGCAGCGCCGTGTCGCACCCCTGTTCGAGCCCGAGAAGCAGGTGCTCCCGCAGCGCGGTCTCGGAAAGGAACGGGCTCGACCAGTAGCTTTTCTCGACGCGCCACGATTCGATGATAAAGATCTTCTTGACGCCCATCGCGGCAACCGTTTCGACACACCGCTTGAGCGCTTTGGGACGGGGCATGGCGAGAACGAGCGTCAGCGGCAGGGGAGGGGGCGGCTGGTCGCACAGGTCAACCGACAGGAGAATGGCGTCGCCGGTGGTTTGCAGAACACGGCCCGTGCCCATGCGTCCGTTGACAAGACCCACCCGCAGATCGTCGCCGGGCTTGACCCTGCATACCGAGAGGAGGTGGTCCCTGCGGCGTCCGGAAAGCCTGACCGTTGTACGTGATGCATCGGTGAAGTCGTCGTCAAGGAGGAGGATCAGGTTCATGGTCGCGTCCGGTCCGGGGAACGTGTCACCCCCGCTACTCCACTAGCACTACCCGCAAGAGCTCCTCGATCGACGTGGTCCCGGCCTTTACTTTTTCGAGCCCGTGAAAAATAAGCGGTTTCATGCCGTTTTTCCGGGCATGATTGCGGATGACATGCTCCGCCTCGTTGCGGGAGATGAGATCGCGCAGGGCAGGGTCCATGGGCAGGAATTCAAAGATACCGGTCCTGCCTTTATAACCGGTGTTGTTGCATTTTTTGCATCCTTTGCCGGTGAATGATTCGGGCAGCGGCATGTCGCCGAAAACCGTCTTGAAACGGAAAAGGGCCTCTTCGGTCGGCCGGTAATGCTCTTTACATTCGGCACATATCATCCTGACCAGCCGCTGTGCGACCACACCGAGCACACCGGACGCGACCAGGAACGACGGGATGCCGAGGTCGCGAAGCCGCGTGATGGCCGACACCGAATCGTTGGTATGAAGCGTGGAAAAGACCAGGTGGCCGGTCTGGGACGATTGCAGCGCGATCTGGGCGGTCTCGGTGTCCCGGATTTCACCCACCAGGATCACGTCGGGATCCTGGCGCAGAATGGAGCGGAGGGTGTCGGCAAAGGTGAGTCCCGCCTTTTCATTCACCTGCACCTGGTTGATTCCCTGCAGTTTGTACTCGATCGGATCCTCGATGGTGGTAATGT
>JAFGOU010000497.1 GCA_016926315.1 Chitinispirillaceae bacterium | reverse complement strand
TGATCATACCTCTACCGAAACAGGCAGGCGGGAGAGCACATCACCAAGCAACCGTTTGTTAAGGTTTCGCAGCCAGCGCGACATATCTTCGGTGGAATCGATGGCGTCGATATGTGAGATACTCTCTGCCGCTTCCACATAGCTGAGGTGGGAAACAAGCTCTTTTATTATCGGAATGGAACGAGGGATCACGCTGAAACGCCGCAGACCCAGTCCGATCAGCAGAACGGCGTGAATGGGATTGCCCGCCATCTCCCCGCATATGGAAAGCGGCATACCATTGTCGTTTGCCGCCTTTATGGCATTCCGGATGATACGCACAAACGCCGGCTCGATCGGATTATACAGGTAGTTCACCTTTGTATTGTTACGGT
Organism: Chitinispirillaceae bacterium; assembly: GCA_016926315.1. The sequence goes on along the minus strand of JAFGOU010000497.1, from coordinate 4,853 downwards.
CCGCGGCGCTGAGGTACTGGATCAGATCATTGGTACCGATGGAGGCAAAATCGATCTCCTTGAGAAACATGTTTATCTCGAGGATCGCCAATGGAACCTCGAAAAGGACCCCGGTTTTCGGCATGGGCAACCCGGTCCTTGCGGCAACCCCGGCAATAATCGATTTGGCGTCAAGCCACTCCTGAAGAGTGGTGACCATCGGTACCATGATCGAATAATCCGACGATTTTCCCGCCGTCATTATCGCCTCGACCTGCGTCTCGAAATAATCCTGCCGCTCAAGAAAAATGCGGATCGCACGCCATCCCATGAACGGGTTGAATTCCGGCGGCATGTCGAAAAAATGCGGGACTTTATCACCGCCGATGTCCATAAGACGGATCACGCAGTGTTTTTTCTTCGCTTTTTTGAAAATGCTTTCGTAATAGGCGGTCTGGACTTCAAGCGAGGGCATTTCCTTGCGGTTGGAAAGCAGGTATTCCGTGCGAACGAGTCCAATACCATCGGCGCAGAATTCGTTGGCGTCATCGACGTCATCAGGAAGTGATACATTTGCGACAACGTCTATTTTTATCCCATCGCGCGTGTAGACCGGGCGCTGCCACTTTTTCTTGAACTCCTCAAAGGCGGTCTCCTCGCCGGCCTGTTTTTTATACCGACCCGTAATCGCAGCCGGCGGACGGACGTAGACGATGCCCTTTTCCGCGTCGACCAGGAGCTGATCTCCCGGAGTAACGCTCTCGGAAAGGTTCCTGATACCCGAAACCACCGGGATATTATAGGAACGCGCAAGAATGGCCGCATGAGAGGTCTTGCCGCCGCTGGTGGTAACCACGGCCTGTATTTTCGATTTATCGTAAGCGAGGATATCACTGGGTGTAAAGGTCCGCAATACGATGAGTACTACCGGTTCCATGAAATCCTTTGTCCGGCCTTCATCTTCATAAAGATAGGCGATAAGTTTTTCACATACCTCGACCATGTCTCCCGACCGCTCCTTGAAATACGAAGAGCCAGCGGCGTCGAATCGCTTGATAAAGTCGTTGGAAACCAGCCTGATGGACGTTTCCACATCATAGAGTTTCGTTGAAATGGTTTCAACAACCTGGCCGATGAATGCGGGGTCATCGATGATATGCTCATAAATGTTGAGAATGGAGACATCGATCGGTTGTTTCGATGTTCCCTTGAACTCGGAAAGAAGCTGCCGGTACTCTTTCTTCGCCCGCTCCCTGATCTCGTTGAACCGCATGATCTCGCTGCCGAGATCCTGGCGGGATATCGAAACGGTCGACGTCTGGGGAAGGACACGACCCACAAAATAGGCATTGCCCATACCCCATCCCGACACAATGGGTATCCCGATCAGTTTTGTCTCTTTTTTCATGTGCCTGATATCTTCCAGATACTGCCGGCGTATTCCCGGACCGCTCGATCGATTGAAAACCATCCGCTCCTGGCAATATTCATAAGCGTCTTTTTACACCAGGTGGTGCGATCGTTGTACCAGGTGTCGATGGTCTCATTTTTTGCCGCGTAATCGGAAAAATCGAGCAAAACGAACTGACGGTCTGAGTCCCGCAGGGAGGAAAGCAGGGGATACATGGCATGCCCTTCCTCCGCCGACGGAATCAGGTCATTTTCGAGAAAATCAAAAATGGCCTGCAGCCGCTCGTCTTTCGAGAGAAGGTCTGATGGCCGGTACCCGTTCAGCAAGGAAATCTCCTCTCCGGTTTTTCCGAAAGTCAAAATATAGTCGTTGCCGACCGTTTCTGCAAATTCAACTGCAGCGCCGCCCCTGCTGGCGATCGTAATCGCGCCATTTGCCGCCAATTTCATCGCGAAGGTACCAGAGGGCTCGAGTCCGGCGGTTGCCAATTGTTCCGATATATCGACAGCGGGGGTTATGGACTCGGCCAACGAAAGCGAGAAATCGGGAATCATAACCACCTGCATGAGACCGCCCGCCTGCGGATCGTTGTTGATCCGGTCGGCGACCAGGATGATAAGATGCAGTATCTGCTTGGCAAGAAAATCCGACGGTGACGCCTTGCCGGAGAATAGATGAAGCCGTCGTGTCCTCCCTCCCCCCGGCGGTTCCCTTCCGCGTTTGACGCACAGATAACAATGCAGAACATAGAGCAGGTGAAGCAGCTGGCGTTTGCTGCCATGCATTTTCCCCATATGGACGTCGAAGGCCATTGACGGATCCACGGACAGGCCCAGCGATGACCGGAGCTGTCCCGCCAGACGCGACTTCGCCGCCATCTTGATATCATGCAGTCCCTGCAGGAACCGGTCATCGTCGACCATTTTTTCGAGCTGCACAAGCTGTTCCGGAGTTCGTATCCACCGGTCGCCGATATGCTTGATGATATGCAGCCCGAGCGGCCTGTTGACGTTAAGGAGCCAGCGCCGCAGACTGATTCCGTTCACCGTGCATGAAAAACGGTCCGCAAAATAGCGCGCAAAGGTGGGGAATACTTTTGTGCGCAGAATGGCGGTCTGCTCGCGTGAAACGCCGTTAACGGAAAATGATCCGAGCACGGCCATGTCTGCGAATCTAATGCGTTTGACTTCGCCTTCCTCAACGAGCGACAGTTCGCGCACCAGATTCGATTCGTTGCCATGTTTTTTGCGAACATCATCAAGATGTATCTGGTTGATGTCGAATATAACCTGCAGATGCCGCGGAAGAAGCTGACCTACTTTATACACCGGCCACACTTCGGCATCTTCCCTCAACACGGCATGGCTGGTATAGGAAAAAACGTTTTTCGTGATGCCCCACGCGTTCTCCCAAGGCACTCCTTCGTGATCGACCAGCAGCCGCATAAGTTCCGGTATGGCAAGCGCGCAACGGCTACCCCCCAGATGAATAACAACTTTTTTGTCAAAATCTTCAATGGTGTTGTTGTCCCTTTTAAATCGCCTGAGGATGTCCTGCAACGAAGCACTGATAAAGAAGTACTGCTGCCGCATCCGCAGATCGGTTGCCCTGCGCACGTCTTCATCCGGAAACAACAGTTCCGTTATATCACTTAACTTCGATTTGTCCAGATAGGCACGCTCATAATCGCGATGGTTGAGATAATCGGGCAAAAACTCCTCCGTCGCCCGCGCACTCCATAAACGAAGGGTATTGACCGTACCATTACGAAACCCGACGATGGGTACGTCGTAGGGAATCGCGAGCACCGACTCGGTATTCCGCCATTCATACGCACCGTAAATGTTGTCGGCACGGGCGCGGCACTCTCCCCCGAACTGGACGGTATGGCAATATTCAGGACGCTCGATCTCCCAGGGGTTGCCCCGCCGCAGCCAGTCATTCGGCCGTTCGATCTGCACGCCGTTTCTGATTTCCTGCCTGAACAAGCCGTACTCATAACGCAGCCCGTACGCCATGGCGGGAAATCCATGCGAGGCCATGGCCTCGAGCAGGCATGCGGCAAGCCGCGCCTCGCTGCCGTTGCCCAGCATGAAATCGTCTTCTTGTTCGTAAACGGTATCGATGGAAAACCCCAGCGACTTGACGGCATGGGCCATCTCCTGTTCGATGCCGTGGTTCATAATGTTCTGGAAAAGGCTTTTCCCAAGGATGTACTCTGTAGACAGATAATACACGCGGCGAAGGTTCTGCTGATGATATCGTTTCTGCGTCGCAATCCAGTTCTTCATGAACTCGCTGCGAACCGCATAGGCAAGTGCCATGTAACGGTCGTGCACCGTCGCGGTTGCCTCGTCCTTGCCGAGAAAGTTGGTTAAATAGCGATAGAAAGCATCGCGAAGGATTTTTCCGTCCATAACCTTTTTTGGTTTTGCTTATCGGGTTATGACTCTTGAATGAATTTCAGTATACTATTACGCACAAAATTAAGCAACTCCCGATCAGAACAGCAGATAAAATACCCTTGGTAACCGACGCTTTACCGAAAACGAATAACCCTTTGTGATATCAAACAACTATGGAGAATATGAAACCTTGATGCCTGGGAATGCCTTAACGTAATAATACATCAGGACATGCACGGAAACAACAGCTTGTGGTTAATCGAATAAATAACCGGGTAGTATATCTTCACCTGCTCGCACCGAAGCTATGATGGTCACAACTATAACAAAATCATTCTGTTTTTTAAAAAAATATTCAAGAAGTATAAAATGCGTCACACTCCGCTTGTCTGCAATAATGGAATGAAAGTATATTAAACGTGGGTAAAAAAGCAGACGTTCTGGAGGGGTGGCCGAGCGGCTCAAGGCACAGGTTTGCTAAACCTGCGTAGGGGCAACCCTACCGGAGGTTCGAATCCTCTCCCCTCCGTTGTACTGCTTGGTTTCATCTATTTGACTTCCGTTTTCCTGACCAGGCCGCGGATAAAATCCCTTCCTTCGCTTCCGTTTTCAAGTCGTTCCAGCCATTCCGATGGGATGCCCCGGATACCGGCTTTTGCTCCGGCAACAGCACCAGCCATCGCACCGATCGTATCGGTATCTCCGCCCATGGACACGGCAAAGAGGACCGCATCGGGAAACGATGCCGGGTTTCTGAGCACCGAAAACAGCGCTGCGGGGACGGCATCGAGCACATCGGCATCATTGCCGATCTCCCGTGCGCCATCATGGGGGGAGGCCTTCCCTTCAAGACATTTCTTTATGACCTCGAATTTAATTTTAAACGCGTTTTCGGTTTGAAACGAGAACAGGCGTCCCAGCCACTCACTGCAGGGCACGTCATTGAGCGCCAGCAGAACGATATACGCCTGCAGGTCGGCCCCGGCGATGCCGTAGGGATGGGTATGGGTAAGCCTGGAACAGAGACGCACCTGCTCCATAAGCTCGTTGACTTCATC
>JAFGOU010000496.1 GCA_016926315.1 Chitinispirillaceae bacterium | reverse complement strand
GACGGCCTGATCGACATGACGGAGTCGAGCCAGAACATCACCATATCGTGGAACATCATCCACGACTCGTTCAAGGCCATGCTGGTGGGCAAGTCGGACAGCGACGATTCCGACCGCAAGGTCACGTTCCACCACAACTATTTCCACGATCTGTGGGAACGGGTGCCCAGTTACCGCGGAGGGACCGGGCATATCTACAACAATGTTTTCCAGGACATCTGGCAGAGTGCGGTCAATTCGCGACGGGAAGCAAAACTCCGCGTGGAGGGCAACGTGTTCGAAAAGGTGGGAAACGGCGGCATTGACGACGACACCGATTTCGAGCGCGGCCCGATCGGCGCCTATTACAGCAGCACGATCGGTTTCTGGGATGTGAAAGACAACCTGTTTTCTGACTGCAAAGGGAGCCAGCCCACGACCTCCACGTGCAGTTTTACACCGTCCTACAGCTATTCACGCACGCTCCAGCCCGCAAGCGAGGTCAAGGAGACGGTGCTGGCCTATGCCGGCGTGGGCAAGCTCGACGCCGTTGAGCTGGCACCGCGAAACTTCGGCGTCACGCCGGACCGTTTTTATGCGGCAGGCAGCGACGCGCAGGCCATGTATACGGTCCGCGGACAAAGGATGTCCGGCGCGTCCATGACCGGCAGCCGCGCTTCCGGCGTGATTATCATCAAAGACCAGACCGGCGTGCGCGTTTCCCTGCGCGCCATCAGATAGGAGCTTCATGCATACACGTACCTTTATGACATTGACGGCAGCGGTCGTTGTGCTGGCCGCCTGCGCACTGCAGGCGTCCGGGTCCCCGTTCTCAACCGTTATCGGATGGGCCGATGTTCCGGGCGACAACGGTATTGCAGGGTCAGCCGTGACCACTACAACCGGCGGCGCAGGCGGCCAGGTGGTGACGGTCACGAATGCCACGGAACTCAATGCCGCGATTCAGAGCAAAAAGGACTATGCTCCGGAGCCGCTGATCATCCGGATACGGGGCACGATCACCTATACCACCAAGATGATGAACGTCAACAATGTGCGCAACTGTACCATTGAAGGTGAAAACGCAAGCGCCAAAATCCAGGGATTCGGTTTCTACGTGCGGCGCAACCAGAACGTGATTGTCCGCAACCTCACGTTTGAAAACTGCCCTGACGACGCCTTGTGCCTTGATTACCAGGATCTGCACCACGTGTGGGTGGACCACTGCAACTTTTCCGACCTGCCGCTCGGCTCCCCCAACAACGAACAGACCGCGACCTCGGACGCGGGCAATGACGGATGCATTGACATTAAAAACGGGGCCGGTTATATCACGATCTCGCTGTGCAGGTTCGAGAACCACTCCAAGACCGTGCTCATCGGCCATGACTGCACCAATGACGTTGACATCGGCCATCTCACGGTAACGGTCCACCATAACTTTTTCGGGTACGTGTCCCAGCGCGCGACGCGGAACCGGTACGGCAAAATACACCTGTTCAACAACTATTACCGGGAAACCGGTACCATGCTCTTTGAGGGCCCTGAAAGCGACGGCACGTATCACCACGGCTATGCGATCGCCTCGGTGTGCGGCGCAAATGTGGTGGTGGAAAACAACTACTTCGAAAACGTGATCTGGCCCGCCTTTGTGTCGCGCAACTCCGAGGAGGATGCGGTCTGGCTGCAGCTCTACGGCAGGGTGGGCGATGATCCGCACTGGTGTCCGACGAGCGACGAAGATCCGGGATACCTGAGCTATCGCGGCGAAAACATCCAGAATCCGCCAGCCGGTACTGAGGTGAATGTCTCAGGCAGGCAGGTGTGGAAGATCCTTCCGCTTGACACCTCCAACCCTGATCCGCAGGGCTGGAACCCCTGGACAACGTACGGGTATTCGCAGGAAAAGATGCAGAGCATCCTGCACGATGCAGCCGAGGTTCCCGCGTTCGTGCTTGCGGCGCTGGGCATGTCATCGCAAATCTCCAATCCGCCGCATCGAACCCCGTCAAAGCGCGCCGCACCCGGAACAGGCGGATGGTACGATCTGAAAGGACGGCTGCTGCACAAACAGACGCTGCCTGGCATGGACGCGAAAGGCTTGTTTATCCAAAAGTCGGCCGCAGGCATCCGGCCGGTGTGTATACAATAAGGAAGGGGATCGGATTGGGAACCGTTAAAACGCCACAGGCGTTTTTCTTCACAATAATTGCGCTCATTTCACTGCCGCTTCAGGCACACCAGTTTTTTATCGCAACAAACGGCGGCGACAACGCCGCCGGCACCATAACCGCGCCGCTGGCCACCATACCTGCTGCGGTCGATCTGGCGTCACCCGGCGACACCATCTACGTGCGCGGCGGCAGCAATTCGTGAAAAAATAGACATCAGGAGGATCGTTATGCACCGCGAAAAAAAACCTGCCGTGACACTCTGTTCATCCCTCATAATTACAGCGCTTTGCGCGGTCGGACTGCCTGCTTTTTCCCAGGACCAATGCATCGGCTGGGCAACCGTTGACGGCACGGTCACGGGCGGCGCTGGCGGGGAAACCGTGACCGTTACCACGGCAAGCGAGCTTACGTCGGCGATTTCCCGAGAGGGAAAACGGACCATTAAAGTCAGGGGCAAAATCGCGGTGCAGCGCATCAGCATGTCTGAAAGGACCGACCTTACCCTGGAAGGCGCGGAGCGCGGCGCTGAGCTTGAAACCACCTTTTATCTTGAACAGGCCAGCAACATCATTTTCAGAAACCTGATTATCTCGGCGGTCAACGGCGGCCAGATGGATATTTTCGCCATGGAGGAGAACACGCATCACATCTGGGTCGACCATTGCGACATATCGGACAAGCGTCCGCGGCTCGACGGACTCATCGACATGACCCACGCGTGCGACAACATCACCATTTCATGGAACAAGTTCCATTATCCGGACCCTTCGATCGACCACCGGTTTGCCATGCTCATCAGCCACAGCGACGACGCCGGGGGCGAGGACGCTGGCAAGGAGCGCATCACGATCCACCACAACTGGTGGGCCGACAACATCACGGAGCGGATGCCGCGCGCGCGGTTCGGCCAGATCCACGTGTTCAACAACTACTACCACTCGATCGGGAACAACTACTGCATCGGCCCGGGCGTTGACGCCAAGGTGGTGGTGGAAAGCAACTATTTTGACAACGTCAAGGACCCGCACATTTTTTTCAACGACGAGCCGTCGGCCCAGATACGCATCAATGACGACAACCAGTACGTGAACGCCACGGGCAGCCGGGACGAGGGACAGGGCAGCGCCTTTGTGGTCCCCTACCCCTACCGTCTCGACCGCGGCGCCGATGTCAAGAACATAGTCATGGCAGGGGCCGGGCCGTTCGGAAGGCCGGCAGGAATAAGAATTCAGGGTGGTTTTACCATGCAGCATTCCAGACGTAATTCATTCCAACCCGTATGCGCGCCCAAGGTTTTTTCTCTTCTCGGGTATCTGGTCCCGGCCCATGCGCCATACGCCAGCATGCCGGTGATAATAGTAAATGAAAAGCCGGTGGTAAAAATTCATAGCAGATTAAAACAAAAATAATCTGGGCGCCCGCTCCCTCCCGTCGGTACAGCACGGCTCTGTTCCGCCTTCGGCGGGGGCTCGGCTGTACTGCCTGCCTGCCGAAGTCTCGGCGCCTAAAGACCTTATTTGGATAAAAGATTTTATCCAAAGAACGGCATGCAGGCGCTCTTGCGCACACTCTGTCCGGCCTGGCGCGAAAACCACCTGTTAAGTCCTCCACCGGGGGATTTAGGGGGCGTATTTACCAGACTATCAACCATCTCTTCACACCATAATGTGAAAGCCTCGCTTCGCTATTCACGTTTCCTGAGGGGATCGCAGCTGCATGGTAAGCATTTTCGGTAGTCCGCACTGCGGGGGTAGCGTAGAAACGCTCGTCTGTTTACAGGCGAGCGTTTCGAAGCGAGGGGGCGGCCGCCCCCGCCAAAATATCTTTACACTTTACTATTTTTAAAAATTAAAATAAAATCCCAGTCTCGCCTGCAGCATTGATTCTATATCAAAAAACGTAACGTTACTCACGGTCGTGTTTTGTCCCTGGTCCTGCTTTGCGTACCCGATGGTCACCAGCCTGGAACTCAGCCTCAAAAACACCCTGTCGCTGAGAAGGAAATCGACATTCACGGGCAGGCCGATGCTCGCATCAAACCAGCCGTTATCGTCGCCGTCAGGATCGTTGAACAGCAGGAACAGGTCGGGACCGAGCGAGAGCCGCAACACATCGCCGTCGATAAGGCGGAAAAACAGGCCGCACCCGCCGCCGATACCCATGTCGCTCCTGTTGTACTGTTCGTTTTCACTGCCGTCCGGATCCTCGTCCACCCTTTTCTCCTTTACAATAGTTATCCCCACGGTCGGTACGATTTCCATCCGGTAGGAAAAGGGTATGATTATGGAGGGGTAGACATTGAAAATGGACGTTGTGGTCCTCTGATATTGCGTTCCCTGCCCAACCTCTTGCTTTCGCACCTGACGGTCCATTGACGCGGACAGATTCACCCCCGCTGAAAATTCCGCGTATGCCTGAAAACAAACCAGCAGCACTGCCGTTGCAAACAGTGTTTTGACGTTCCATGATTTCATAACAACCGTCCCCTTTCTTTATCCATTTCGGTCATCTCACGAATTCAATAAATAATATATGCTTTTCAGATTGGGGAGTGCAAATGCAGCAGGACAGGTCTTTTTATACGACAGCAAATCCTGACTATTCACATTTGCCTTCCCCCTTCGGCGTATGGTATAATCCTTTCGTAAACATTTATCATTCATTGTCACGCTCTCCCGCATTCAGGGCCGCCGGTCTATGAGCGACATCACCCCGGTCATCAAACTCGCGCTTGATAAACAGCTGATCACCGAGGCGCAGTGTGACGTGTGCCGGTGTATACTGCACAAGGGAAAAGCCATCGGCTTTGACACCACGATCGAAGAGATCCTTATCAAACAGGGATTCATTGCGCAGGAGCAGATGGAGGAGCTCAGGGCCATCAGCCAGCTCGTCCAGTCGAGCGGCGGGCATTTCGGCCCGTACCGGCTCGGACGCCTGATCGGTGAAGGCGGCATGGGCAGAGTGTATGAGGCGCTGCACGAGTTCATGGGCAGGCCCGTTGCCATCAAAATCATCAACCAGGAACATACCGCGAACAAGACAAAGGCGATGCGGTTTTTTCAGGAGGTGCACGCGCTCATCAAGCTCGACCATCCCAATATCGTGATGATCTACGACGCCGGACGCGTGGAGCGCAACTATTACTACGCCATGGAATACCTGCCCGGGCCGTCCCTTCTGGAGTATGTTGAACAGAAAAAGATGCTTCCCGAACAAGAGGCGCTGTCGATCGTGCGCGACATTGCAAAGGCGCTCGGCCATGCGCACGCCAACAACGTCATACACCGCGACGTCAAGCCCGAGAACATCCTGTTCGACCGCAACCGCGTGCCCAGGCTCACCGACTTCGGGATTGCCATGCACCATGACGAGCATCACCTGACGCTCACGACCGAAGGGATCAGCGTGGGATCGCTCCACTACACGTCGCCGGAACAGGCGGACGGCACGCGCGATATTGACTGCAGAGCCGACATCTATTCGCTCGGCGCCACCCTGTACCACCTGCTCACGGGCAGGACCGTGTACAAGGGCGCCACGCCCCAGGAGCTGCTTGCCCGGCACCTGCGCGGCGCCATCATCCCTCCGCGCACGTTCAACCGCACGGTCTCCCGCACCACGGCCAAGATCGTCAAAAAAATGCTCGCCGTGGACCGCGCCAAGCGGTTCCAGACCATGGACCAGGTGATTAAAGCAATCGAAGCGCCCACCAGGGTGCGCAAGATCCACATTGCCATCGCAATAGGCATCTACGCGCTCATTGTCTTCCTGATCGGCGCCATGGTGCAGGAGTTTACCGGGTTTTTGCCGTGAACTGTTTTTTCACTCCCGTACTCTTTTCCTCCACCTTATTACACACCGAATGTACCAGCCGCACATCTGCTGTTTCCAGCAGCGCAAGCCGCTCGATGATCCGTTTATGGATCGGCGAGGCGCGCGGCAGGTCGAACCGGTCGAGCAGCGACGCAACTTTGCCCGAAAGCACGTTATATTGCAGGGGGTCGCGGCCCGCCGCCGGCTGCTTTTCCGGCAGGTTCTGCAGCTCGTAGGCATAGACCATGACCGCCTGAGCGAGGTTAAGCGACGGCTGCTTTTTGCTGAGAGGAATGGTTGACACGCAGTGGCAGAACGCAAGGTCGCTGTTGCTCAGTCCGTGCCTTTCTGGGCCGAACACCAGGGCGATTTTTTTTATCAGCGCGGCCTTTCCGGCAATGACCGTACCAAGATCTCTTGAGGATACATACTCTTTTCTTCCCGACCGTTTCCGCGCCGTGGTGCCGATCCGGAAATCGCAGTCCGCAAGCGCTCGATCAAGGCGTTTGTAGACGCGCGCGTTTTTCAGGATATGCGTTGACCCGTGCGCCATGTACCAGGAGTTTTCCTCCAGGTGATCGCACTGCGGCGCCACCAGTCGCAGCCCGGAAAACCCCATGGTGTTGATCGCGCGCGCCGCCGCGCCGATGTTCTGCGGCACCGAGGGTTTGACCAGGATAAAAACGGTGTGCACTGGGTCGTCCTAGGTCTGGGCCAGTGATACCAGGGTTCCCTGCCTCTCAACGAGGCAGGCAGTCCTGCACACGGAAAAATCGCTGAGCAGGCTGCCCGGAAACAGGACGGCAATCAGCTCCAACGGCTTGCAGGTTGCCCGGGGATCGAGCGAGAGCGTGGCGAGCAGCGTACCACTGCTTTGCTGCTCTTCGCAGGAAAGCGTCAATATGAGCGGACGGATGTTTTTCACCTTTCTCTTCCCGTTTTTTTCGATCGTGACCGGCAGATCCCCGGCCTCAAGGATTTCCGCGATACGTTCGCGTATGGTCGCCGGGTCAACAGGGTCCAGCGGCGTAACGGTATACTCCCCGGCCTTGATCGACGCGGTAATGGAGGGGCTGTCCATCGCAACTGGAGCGTATGAAACGACGCGCAATCCCTCCGGCAGCATACGGTTGATGGATTCGACCGAAACGGCGAGCGTGTCCGGCGCGAAGACATCGAACGCTTCGGCGCGCGACATGACGCCGCATGGCAGCGGCGGTCCGAACGAGACGCGCGGGTGCGGCTGGAATCCCTGCGAATAGGCTAGCGTACAGCCTGCGGCGATCAGGGCCCGCACGATCGCTTCCACCATGTCCAGATGTCCGAGAAACCGCACCTCCCGGCCCTTGCTGTACAAAAACCGGTACCGCATGATCTGTTCAGGCAACGATGCCCGCGCAGGGTTTGACAACGAAACATGTTCAGTGACCGGCAGCCGGTCTTCCTGCGCGCAAAGGCTCTTTTTCGCCACCGGGCCGCACGCGCCGCACGCCGTGCATGCGCCGTCGCGGCAGTCCGGCGTTATCTCCCGAGCGAGCGCACGGTCCCGCTCCGCAACAAGAAAGCCCTGATCAACGCCGGTGGACACGGCAGACCACGGCAGTTCCTGGTCATGAGGAATGGCGTCACGATAGGCCGCAAAATCCAGGGAAAGGCGCTGCGCAGCCTCTTTCCACACCGGAAAATTGAAATGATCATTCCATCCGTCGAACCGCGCGCCCTGTTGCCAGGCGTGATGGATCAGGTCAGCGACCG